>LUKI01000025.1 GCA_001593685.1 Gammaproteobacteria bacterium F7 | reverse complement strand
GCATGTGTACCTGATCGATGAGGTGCACATGCTGTCCGGCCACAGCTTCAATGCCTTGCTGAAAACGCTGGAAGAGCCTCCAGAACACGTGAAGTTTCTGCTGGCGACAACCGATCCTCAGAAGCTGCCGGTGACCATTTTATCGCGCTGTTTGCAGTTTAATCTCAAGAATATGTCGCCTGAACGGGTCGCCGAGCACCTGAAATTTGTGCTGGGCGAAGAAAATATCCCCTTTGAAGAGGCGGCTCTTTGGCAGTTGGGACGGGCGGCTGATGGCAGTATGCGTGATGCCCTGAGCCTGACTGATCAAGCCATTGCCTTTGGCGAAAGCTCGGTGATGGAAGCTGATGTCAGTAATATGCTGGGCAGCATCGATCGCGGTCGTATCCAGCAGATCTTCGAAGCCCTGATGCAAAAAGATGCCGCTGCGGTGTTGAATCAAATTACTGAACTGGCTGAGTTCTCGCCCGATTTTAGTGCGGTTCTTGAGGAGCTGATTTCATTACTGCATCGCATAGCAGTGGTGCAGGTTGTACCTGAGTCAGCCGAAGGTGAGGATGCGCTTGCTCAGAAACTGCGAGACTATGCAGAACAAATCAGTGCCGAGGATTTACAACTTTATTATCAAATTGCTCTGATTGGACGTCGTGACCTGCCACTCAATCCGTCTCCTAAGGCGGGATTGGAAATGGTTCTGCTGCGTATGCTGGCCTTTTCGCCGGTTGATGGTGAGCAACCCGAAGCGCCTAAAAAAAAACTAACGACTACCCCTAATCCTGGTAATAACGGCCAGCGAGCCGCGCCTTCAGTATCAGCAACGTCTACGCCCGCAAGGTCCACCACGAATACTCCTCAGGCCGTGCCGACTTCTTCAGGCGCAGCCAATAAGGCGTCACAGGCGCTTGCGATGGCGCGCGGCGAAATAAGCGCAAAGCCCACCTCACAAAATGACATTGCGACCGAGGCTAAAGCTGCTGGACGTGCCAAGCTGGATCTAGTGGTTGATAATGATGCGGCAGGATTGGCAGAAATTGCGGCTATTCCGACAAAGGCGGACTTTGATGAGCAGGGCTACGAAGAGCTGGCAGCAAGGGAATCCTCCCGTAGCTCTTCTGAAAAGCCCGAATCCAATATTGAGGTTAAGGCTGGTGTAACGCCTAAACAGCTCGTTGCCGAAAACAAACAAGCGCCTAAGTCGACTAATCCCGGTTCAAGTGCTGATACAGGCGCACCTACGGCGCAGCCGAAATCAACAGCACCGGCCGCTGAACGCTTTCCGCTGGAACAACTCAACAGTAATGAGGCCTGGATTGAGGTGGTGCATCAATCACCGTTGCGTGGTATGACGCGTAATATTCTGATGCAGTGTGGTTTTGAGTCGCGCGCTGATAAACAGTTGAATTTGAAAATTGATCCGCAATACATTGACCTGTTGAACGCCAGCCATCATAGCCGAATCGAACAGGCTTTAACCGAAACCCTGAGTGCGGCGATCAAGGTTAATATTCAGGCTGGAGAGGTCACACAGGAGACGCCTGCGGCCTGGGCGCAGCGCGTCTTAGGAGAGCGTCTGCAGGCTGCGCGTGAAGCGCTGGAAAATGATCCGAATGTTCAACATTGGATGGCTGAATTTGGTGCCACTTTGGATGTTGATTCGATTAAGCCGATAGACTGACTTTGTAAAAGAAAGCTTTAGACGTAGAGGTATAAAAAATGAACCCCGATTTAGGCGAGTTAATGAAACAGGCTCAGCAGATGCAGGAGCAGTTTCAAAAGAAACAGGAAGAAATAGCCAATGCTGAAGTAACCGGTGAGTCCGGCGCGGGCATGGTTAAGGTGATCATGACAGGCCGTCATGATGTGCGTAGTGTTGAAATAGATCCATCGCTACTCAGCGAAGAAAAGGAAATTCTGGAAGACCTGCTGGCGGCTGCAGTTAACGATGCCGTACGTCGTGTTGAGAACATCAATAAGGAAAATATGGCGAGCATGGCATCCGGTATGGGTATGCCGCCTGGCTTTAAAATGCCTTTCTAACTCTTTGATATAGAATATTTATATGTCCTTTAGTCCACTGGTCGATCAATTGATTGATGCACTGCGTTGCCTGCCAGGTGTTGGCCCCAAGTCGGCTCAGCGTATGGCGCTGCATTTACTCGAACGTGATCGTGAAGGTGCTTTTCGTTTGGCGCAAAAGCTGGCCGAATCAATCAAGGAAGTGGGGCATTGCCAGCAATGTCGAATACTCTGTGAAACGGAGCTGTGTCGCATTTGTGCCGATCCGAAACGAGATGCTACCAAACTCTGTGTTGTGGAGTCTCCCATGGACGTGATGGCCATTGAACAGACCAATCTGTTTCGAGGTCGTTACTTTGTGTTGATGGGGCACCTGTCGCCAATCGATGGTATTGGTCCGCAGGATATCGGTATTGATCTGCTGGTTGAGCAAGTGAAAGAAAATCAGGTTGAGGAGTTGATTATGGCCACCAACCCAACCGTAGAAGGTGAGGCAACAGCGCACTATATTGCTGCACAGTTGGAGTCGCCAAACGTCACGATCACCCGCATTGCCCATGGTGTGCCACTGGGTGGTGAACTTGAGTTTGTTGATGGTGGTACTTTGGCTCATGCTCTGCAGGGCCGCCAAACCCTGAATTAACAGCCAGCTGGATTTGAAGACCTGGCTTTATTAAATAACTGAACTGAGACCCCTTTGACGCAACATTACGATACCTTTACCTACATCGCCAGTGACGCAGAGTTGCAACAGGCGGCCAGCCATTGGGCCGATAGCCCCTGTATTGCTCTTGATACCGAATTTATGCGGGTTAACACCTTTTATCCTCAGGCGGCGCTGTTTCAGATAGCCACTGAGGATACTTGTTTTCTGATTGATCCATTGCCAATTACCGATTTCAGGCCGCTGATTGAACTGCTGGAAAGCCCTGATATCGTCAAGGTGATGCACGCCTGTTCAGAAGATTTAGAGGTTTTCAGTGTTTTTCTCAATTGTCAGCCGCAGGCGATCTTTGATACTCAAATTGGCGCGGCATTTCTTGGTTACGGAATGTCGATTGGTTACAAAAATCTGGTTGATGGCATCTTTAATGTTGATCTGCCTAAGGGTGAACAGCGTTCCGATTGGCTGCAACGACCGCTGAGTGATAAACAGCTTCATTATGCCGCGCAGGATGTGGATTACCTGATTGAGCTCTATGAACAACAGGTCTCAGCACTACAAGACAAGGGGCGACTAAGTTGGGCGCAAGAAGAAATGCAGGTGATGCTTAATAAGCAGCGCCGAAATACCGATCCGGCAGAGGCTTATTTGAAGGTGAAGGGCGCAAATAAACTGACGGAAGATCAAGTACAAATCATACAAAGGCTTGCTGAATGGCGTGAAATTCAGGCCCGACAACGTAATATCCCGCGTGGTTTTATTCTTAAGGATCCGCAGTTGCTGGATATTGCCCAAAGATTGCCCGACACCACTCAGGCATTAGGCCGTACCGAGGGGCTGCGCCGTCGAGTGGTGAAGGAAGATGGCGAACAGATATTACGTCTTGTGAACCAGGAGACAGCAGACGAGGAACGCGTACCTGCGTTTCCTGAGCCATTACCGCCGCGTGCAAAGCCACTGGTGAAAGAGCTACAGGCGCTGTTGGCAGGTGTTGCCGAATCGGTTGATTTGATGCCTGAACTATTACTGAGTCGTAAATCGCTGGTCGCCATGTTGACCCATCTGATGCACGGTGGCGAGGCGCGTTTGCCTGCCGACTTGCCAAGGTGGAAGCGAACCCTTTTTGGAGAACCGTTGTTAACGGCACTGGCTGATATGAAGGGGAAGATTTAACGTGTCCATACTTTGCACTATTTATCGCAGCCCGAAAAAAGAGGGTATGTATCTCTACGTGGATAAAAAGGAAGATTTGGAGCGTGTTCCTGAAATCTTGCTAAAGGTCTTCGGGCAGCCGCAATTTGCCATGACGCTTCACCTGACGCCGGAGCGTAAGCTGGCTCGCGTGGATCGTGACGAGGTGGTGCTGGCCATTGCTGAGCAGGGGTATTTCCTGCAGATGCCGCCCAAGATAGAAGATACCTTCAACAACGAGCACAACACCAAGTTGGTTTAAAAATGCACTATTTTCGTGGCCAATGTATTAGCGTCGTGCTCAATAGGTCATGGATTTAATATACACTTCGAGTTTGCGCGGGCAGCTTTCCTGTTCTCGCAAAATATTATTATTTTAAAACCAGCTAATTTTTCTAAAGAGCATTAATAGCGATGGCCGATACCGTAAAACCTTTCTGGAAAGCCAAGTCCATGCAGGAGATGGATAAGCAAGAGTGGGAGTCACTCTGTGATGGCTGTGCCCGTTGCTGCCTGGAAAAGCTGGAGTGTGAAGATACCGGTGATGTGTATTTTACTCACCTGGTGTGTCGCTATCTGGATCAGGAAAAATGCAGCTGTACCGATTACCAGAATCGTACGGTGTTGGTACCGCACTGTGTGCAACTTACCCCGGAAAACGTGCTCGAATATAAATGGTTGCCTAACACCTGCGGTTATCGTTTGATTGCCGAGGGCAAAGATTTACCCGATTGGCATCCACTGATAACCGGTACTCACGATACCGTGCTGGAAGCTGGAATAGCGGTCACGGGTAAGGTGATCTCTGAAGAGAACGTGCCCTTTGATGAGTGGGAAGAGCACATCATTACTTGGGCTAGTTGCGACTAATTTTTAAAATGCCGTCATACCGGCTTGAGAGCCGCTATCTATTTTTTAAACTGGGTTTCGGCCTGAAAGCGAATTGCGGATATGTGCATGGGTGCACAGTAGTAGGGCAATGCAGGAGCAATTGCCGAGCAAGAGAAGGTAGTTTGGGCAGCGCCGAGATGACACGTTAACTAAGGTGTTTGAGTTCCTATGAAAACCGCCGTCATTAGTCATTCCGATTGTATTCTGCATGATATGGGTAATGGTCACCCGGAGAGTCCAGAGCGGCTGCGAGCGATCGAACAGCATTTTCAGGAAACCTGCCTGATTCAGGATGTTGTCGAACGCGAAGCCAAACCGGTAACGCGTGAACAAATTCTACGCGCCCACCCCGAATCCCATATTGAACATGTGCTTCAATCTTCCCCGGAGCAGGGGTTCTTTGAGTTAGACCCGGATACACGTTTGTGCCCGCATAGTGTCAGTGCCGCAAACTTGGCGGCGGGCAGTATCGTGCAGGCCACCGACGAGATCATGGCCGGTGATTATCAACGTGCCTTTTGCGCCGTGCGCCCACCGGGCCATCATGCCGAAGCCGATACTAGCATGGGTTTTTGTATTTACAACGGTATCGCTATTGGCGCCTGCCATGCGATTGCCGAGCACGGTTTTGAGCGCGTGGCTATCTTGGATTTTGATGTGCACCACGGTAATGGCACGGTGGATATTTTCAAGGACGACCCATCGGTGCTGGTGTGTTCGAGTTTTCAGCACCCGTTTTATCCCTATAAATATTTTGATATTGAGCGCCCAAACATCGTCAATACACCGTTGGAGTCGGGTACCAAAAGCGATCATTTTCGGCGTGCCATTGAGCGTGACTGGCTGCCAGCCCTGTTGCAACATCAACCGCAGATGATTTTTGTCAGCGCCGGTTTTGATGCGCACCGTGATGACCCGTTAGCCGGTTTAAACCTTGTTGAAAGCGATTATGCCTGGGTAACCGATTTGATTTGTCATGCCGCTAATGACTACGCACAGGGACGCGTGGTGTCAGTGTTGGAAGGGGGGTATAACCCGCAGGTATCGGCACGTTGTGCGCTTGATCATGTGGCACGATTTCTGGATAGTTAGTCTAACTTATTGAAAATAAATTAAGTTGGCCCTGAACAATCAGGGGTTTTTAAGGTCGTAAAGGCGCGCTTTAATTGTGTCTGTGTGCTTTGTGGTTTTATATTAAGGATTTTTCATACGTCTATGTTCGAATTTGATCGGCTCGATTATTACGCCATTGGCTGGTTCTTTTTGTGCTGGTTTGGCTACGCCTGGTTTTCTCGTCATTACTCAAAACGTAAGCATCGCCTGCAAAGCGCATTGCAGTGTTACATCGATGAGTGGATGCGCGTATTGATGAAACGTGATGGTCGAATTGCAGACACCTCGGTTATCTCCAATCTCGAACGTACCGCGACATTTCTTGCTTCCAGCAGTCTGCTGATTATTGCGGGTTTGTTGACGGTGTTAGGTGCCACCGATAGCGCCACCAACTTCCTGCTGGAGCTGCCTTTTACCGATTACCTCAGTAGTCGCGGTTGGCAGGGTAAAGTGCTGGTGTTGGTGTTTATTTATATTTATGCCTTTTTTACCTTTACCTGGTGTATTCGCCAATATGGTTTTATGTCAATCATGATAGGCAGCGCGCCGTTGTTTGATGATGACAGCTACAGTGATGAGGAACGAAGTAATCATGCCGAAACGGCCAGTAAACTGACCAGCCTGGCTGTTTATTCCTTTAACATGGGCCTGCGCTCCTATTATTACAGTCTCGCCCTGTTAATGTGGTTTATCCATCCCTATGCCTTTATGGTGGCGTCAGCCTGGGTCGTGGCCGTGTTGTATCGACGGGAGTTTCGATCTCGTACACTCAAAGCATTGATGCACGGCTCTTACCTTATTGAGCGTAAACGCTAAAAAGGCAAAAGCGTAGACTGGATCAGCTATCGGCATAACAATAGCTTTTGTGTTTCTCGCCTCTTGAAAACTTTTCTGCTAACCCCATCTATCCGTTACTGAATTTTAAATGGCCCACCACTGTGGGTGGGCCACTAAACACTGCCATTAACAACTGACGGGGAGACGTTTTAATGTCCGTTGAAGCACAAAAAGAAACCATGGGTTTTCAGACAGAAGTTAAACAGCTTCTGCACCTGATGATCCACTCGCTGTACAGCAACAAAGAAATTTTCCTGCGTGAACTGATCTCTAATGCTTCTGACGCCGCCGACAAGCTGCGTTACGAAGCATTAGAAAACAATGCGTTGTATGAAGACGATCCCAATCTGAAAATTCGCATCGACTTCGATAAAGAAGCTAACACCATTAGTATCTCTGATAACGGTATTGGCATGTCCCGTGATGAAGTTATCGCTAACCTGGGAACGATTGCTAAATCCGGCACCGGTGAGTTCCTGAAAAACCTGACCGGTGATCAGAAGAAAGACTCGCAGCTGATTGGTCAATTCGGTGTTGGTTTTTACTCTGCCTTTATCGTTGCCGACGAAGTCACGGTTGAAACACGTCGTGCCGGTGCTTCGGCATCAGAGGGTGTGCGTTGGCAGTCAGCCGCCGAAGGCGACTTTACTATCGAAACCATTGATAAAGCTGATCGCGGTACACGTTTAACGCTTCACCTGAAGAAAGACGAAGCTGAGTTTGCCGATGATTTCCGTCTGCGTAACCTGGTTCGCAAATACTCTGACCATATTTCTCTGCCGGTTGAAATGCTGGAGCAGGAAACACCTGCCATGCCAACCGAAGAGGGTGAAGAGCCTAAAGAGGAAGCGCCCAAAGAACGTCAGTATGAAGCCGTTAATGAAGCAAAAGCGCTGTGGACCTGCTCACGTAGCGAGCTGAACGACGATGAATACAAAGAGTTCTACAAGCACGTCTCTCACGACTTTGAAGATCCACTGACCTGGAGCCACAACAAGGTTGAAGGTAAGCTGGAATACACCAGCCTGCTGTACGTACCAAAACGTGCGCCTTTTGATATGTGGAACCGTGATGCCACCCATGGCCTGAAACTCTATATCCAGCGCGTATTTATCATGGACGACGCGGAACAGTTCCTGCCCATGTACCTGCGTTTCATCAAAGGTGTGGTGGATTCTAACGACCTGTCCCTGAATATCTCCCGTGAAATCCTGCAAAAGGATCCGCAAATCGACAAGATGCGCGGCGCGTTGACTAAACGTGTACTGGATATGCTGGCTAAAATGGCTAAGAAAGAACCTGAGCAATACGCTGAGTTCTGGAAAGAGTTCGGCTCCGTGCTGAAGGAAGGTCCAGCAGAGGATTTTGCTAACAAGGAAACCGTTGCCAAACTGCTGCGCTTCTCCACAACACACGATGATGTTGAAGAGCAGGCGATCTCGCTGGAAGACTATGTTGGTCGTATGCAGGAAGGTCAGGACAAGATTTACTACGTTGTCGCTGACTCCTTCAATACTGCGAAAAGCAGCCCGCACATTGAAGTTTTCCGCAAGAAGGGTATCGAAGTACTGCTGCTGTCTGACCGCATTGATGACTGGCTGGTTAGCCACCTCAATGAATTTGACGGTAAGCAGTTCCAGGATGTTGCCAAAGGCGAACTGGATCTGGGCAGCGTAGAAGACGAAGAAGAGAAGAAAAAGCAGGAAGAGGTTGCCGAGCAATTTAAAGACTTGGTTGAGCGAGTTAAAAGCAATCTCGAAGAGCGTGTTGAAGAGGTGCGCGTGACGCACCGCCTGACCGACTCTCCAGCTTGTCTGGTCGTTGGTCAATACGACATGGGCGCGCAAATGCGTCGCATCATGGAAGCGGCGGGACAGCCAATGCCGGAAAGCAAACCAACACTGGAGCTTAATCCTGAGCACCCGCTGGTTGAAAAACTGAATGCGGAAACGAACGACGAGCGTTTTGCTGATCTGGCTGCCATCATCTTTGACCAGGCTCACCTGGCCGAAGGCGGGCAGTTGGATGATCCAGCGTCCTACGTTCAGCGTTTGAACAAACTGTTGTTGGAGCTGAGTCAATAATTAACAGCTACCAGTGATAACAAAAAAGACGGCCCGGTTTTTTATCGGTGCCGTCTTTTTTATACCTGCTATTTGGGATTAGATGCCTTTTATTGAATCAAAACCGATAGCTATTGCTCTGATTCGCCGTCATAAAAATGACACAATATGTAGTGTTGATTATAAAAAGAACACACTAGTGATTTTTTCCTTCACGCTTTAAAAAATCTTTAATTAACCCTGAAACGGGAATCAATAAATGACCTGAAATATTTCCCTTATAAAAACAGCGGCTTAGCTTTCATCCTTAAAAATCAAATAATTTGATAGATGAATTTCGTCTAGAAAAATAATCGATAACTGCTTTTTTCTATCAATAAGCGCTTGCTCCTAAAAACTATATTCGGGTAGTATCCTTTTCACTAACACAATATGTAGTGCTTTTGGTCATCAAGAGCACAGGTTAAAAAATTAAAAAAATCAACACATTTTTGCATGAGGCAACCGCATGAGCGCAACGTTAAAAGCCGTTTCTGACGAAGTGAAGGACATACCTTTACAGGACGCATCGCTGGATATCTGGGATAAAAAATACCGCCTGAAAGCCAAGAATGGCGAAGCTGTAGACACAGATGTGGATGCAACTTTCCGCCGCGTTGCGCGCGCACTGGCCGATGTTGAAACCGGCAAAAAAAATCAGGATAAATGGTACGAAAAATTCTTATGGGCACTGCGCAAGGGTGTGATCCCTGCAGGTCGTATTATTTCTAATGCGGGTGCCAAAGAGCACAAGCCAGCCACCTCGACGATTAACTGCACCGTGTCAGCGGTTATCCATGATTCCATGACGGATATTCTAACCAAAAACCTGGAAGCAGGCCTCACGCTGAAAGCAGGTTGCGGTATCGGTTACGAATTCTCCACGCTGCGACCAAAGGGCGCTTACGTGTCTGGTGCCGGTGCTTATACCTCCGGCCCGCTGTCCTTCATGGATATCTACGACAAAATGTGTTTCACCGTGTCCTCTGCCGGTGGCCGTCGTGGCGCACAAATGGCAACTTTCGATGTGGGCCACCCGGACGTCTTCGAATTCATCCGCGCCAAGCGTGAAGATGGCCGTCTGCGCCAGTTCAACCTGTCGCTGCTGATTACCGACGAATTCATTCAGGCTGTTAAAGAGCAGGCCGACTGGCAGCTGGCGTTCCCGGTTACCGCGAAGGAAGTTGAGAATGACGGTATTGATCTGGAAGGCGATGACATCATCTGGCGTGAATCGCCAAACAGTGAAGATTACGTACACAACGACGAAGGCCTAGTGGCCTGCCGTGTGTATAAGACGGTTAAAGCACAGCGTGTGTGGGATGCCATCATGTCCTCCACCTATGACTTCGCCGAGCCAGGTTTTATCCTGATCGACAAAGTGAATGAAATGAATAACAACTGGTTCTGTGAGCAAATCCGCGCCACTAACCCCTGTGGTGAACAGCCACTGCCACCATACGGTAGCTGCCTGCTGGGTTCGGTAAACCTGACGCGTTTTGTGGTAGACCCATTCACACCAAACGCCCGTTTCGACTGGGACGAGTACCGCAAAGTTGTATCTATTTTCACCCGCATGCTGGATAACGTGGTTGAAATCAACGGCCTGCCGCTGGAGCAGCAACGTCACGAGATCCAAAACAAACGTCGTCACGGCATGGGTTATCTGGGCCTTGGTTCAACAACGACTATGCTGGGCCTGAAATACGGTGACGAAGCCTCTCTGGAACTGACCGAGCGTGTGACTAAAGAAATGGCCATGGTCGGTTGGGAAACGGCACTGGAGCTGGCTGAAGAAAAAGGCGCTGCGCCGATCATGGACGAGATGTTCGAAGTCACTCCGTGCATGCTGCGTAAACGCCCGGAAATGGCAGAAGATGGTTACAAGGTTGGCGATCAGGTTGCGGGTAAAGTGCTGCACGCCAAATACAGCCGCTACATGCAGCAGGTTGCACAGGAAAATCCGGAGCTGGTTGAAAAGCTGGCCGAGAAGGGTGCACGTTTCACGCACCACACCTCTATTGCACCGACGGGCACTATCTCCCTGTCATTGGCCAACAATGCCAGTAACGGTATCGAGCCAAGCTTCGCGCACCATTATTCACGTAACGTGATCCGTGAAGGCCGTAAGACGAAAGAAAAAGTCGATGTGTTCTCCTACGAACTGCTGGCTTACCGTGAACTTGTTAACCCGAAGGCCATGCCTTATTCCGAAAATCCGGAAGAGCAGCTGCCTGAGTACTTCATCTCAGCCGATGATATCAAGCCCAAGCAACATGTTGATGTACAGGCTGCCTCGCAGAAATGGATCGATTCCTCCATTTCCAAAACGGCGAACGTACCAACGGACTTCCCTTACCAAGACTTTAAAGACATCTATATGTACGCCTATGAGCAGGGCTTGAAGGGTTGCACCACCTTCCGCTTCAACCCGGAAGCTTTCCAGGGTGTCTTGGTGAAAGAGAAAGATCTGGAAAACACCACCTACAGCTTTACGCTGGCCGATGGCTCCGTTGTCGACCTGAAAGGCAACGAAGAGGTGGAATACGATGGTGAAACGCACACGGCCGCCAACCTGTTTGATGCCATGAAAGAAGGCTACTACGGCAAGTTCTAAGGTTAGCCAACATAAATCGTACATCGTAAACGTTTAGACATTAGCAAGAAGAGGGCGCAACAGCCCTCGCAAGGAGCCCAAAATGGCCACTAAAATTGATCAGAAAATCGTTGGTTACAAAGTTATCAACGAAGAAGAAAAAGCCCAGCAGGCTGAACAAGCGGCCGCTGCTGCCGAAGAGCAAAAGCAAAATAACATCATCCAGATGCACGAAAGCGTTGAGCGTCCGGAAATGCTGGTGGGGTCAACCTACAAGATTAAAACGCCGGATTCGCAGCACGCCATGTACATCACGATCAACGACATCGTGCTGAACCAGGGCACCGATCACGAGCAGCGCCGTCCCTTTGAAGTGTTCATTAACTCCAAAAACATGGATCACTTCCAGTGGATTGTTGCCCTCACGCGAATCACCTCCGCGGTATTCCGCAAAGGTGGTGACGTCACCTTCCTGGTGGAAGAAATGCAGGCGGTATTTGATCCGAAGGGCGGTTACTTCAAAAAAGGCGGTAAGTTTATGCCATCGCTGGTGGCTGAAATCGGCGGCGTGATTGAAGATCACCTGAAGAAAATCGGCATGATCGTTGATGAAGGCATGCACGAAGAGCAGAAGAAAATTCTGGCTGAAAAACGTGCCGAGTATGAAGCCGCACACCAGGCCGTTACACCGGCTGCCTCGGAAGAGGGTGAAGGTCAGTACCCACCGGGTGCCACGGTATGTAATAAGTGCAGCACTAAAGCCGTGATTATGATGGACGGCTGCATGACGTGCCTGAGCTGCGGCGATTCCAAGTGTGGTTAAGACGCGTTAGCGTCATTCCTGTATAGGAACGTCACCCCGGACTTGCTTGTGCCCTTTATCGGGTAATCCGGGGTCCATAAAAACAATAGATTCCTGCTTTTGCAGGAATGACGTAGTAAAAGCATTTCCATGAGAGCCTCCCGTGCGCACATGATTGTTTAGCTAGGGGGAAAGGGAAGTGGCAGCGCCTTCATCAGAAAGGCGCGCCGCTTCTCCCTCTCTCCCTAAGTGGCTTCAAAAGCTCGAAGGATTGAGTCGCTTGAATTTTGGCTGGTGTTTTCTGATTAGATGGAGCATTGGTTTTGTTAATACAGGGAGAGGTGGATGTTTATGAAAATTGAAATTACGAATAATCACGCCAGTGAGTTATACGACAGAATTGTCGCTTTTTGTCCTTATACGGGATGTTATGCGACATGTGTCGTTCACTAAGCTGTTAGGCTTCACAAGGAGCACACATGGAAACGTGGGATCTTGTAAAAATATATGGTCGAGCAATGAGATCAGAGCACTATATTGAAGCTCTTTCCGTTGGCTACCAGATGATCGAGTTCATACTTGAGTTTGTCCTAACCACCCAACCAATCGGCAAGGACAATAAAACAATTCTCAAACAGAAAGTCGCTAAAACGAAATACTTGATGCAAAAAGCAAACATTGCCTTAGAGCACGAATTCATTACGCAAGAGATCTTTGAAAACATTAAGTTATTCAATAGCCTGCGAGCAGACATAATTCACAACTTAGTAGCAAACCAAGTTCAATACGAAGATATTGAAAGATGTGCAAACATGGTTGGCGATGTCTACTACAGCATTCAATCACAGTTTATGAAGGGCGAAGTTGGTGAGTGGAAGCAAGCCTAACAAGGCGATCAACACTCAGCCCAGCTTCGCTGGTCTTGGACTGTCGCTGCTACGCAGCGCCAGCCCGTTAGCGCGGCGTTATATAAAAGAAATTCACGTTATCAGAGGAGTGAAGAATAGGTGCTACTAGACAATCCAGCAGCACGGCTTCTTGCTATACTGCAGTAGGGAAGCGAGCATAAAAATGAAGCAAACTGCAGAGGTGTTTGGACTGCTCTTCTAGACACTGGAGGGAACAACACGCTTTTGATGTCTCGCCTGGGTAAAGTCATGAATTTGCCCGCCGAGATCATTCAGACGCTCGATCAAGAATTTCCTCACCAGTCTGGTGCTCACGCTCATTGGTCAAATCAAGTTAATAGAGGTTTTATGGAGCAAAACCTCAATGGTCGCTGGGACACATTTAGCAAGTTCATCGATCAGCACACACTTTCGTACCTCAGCCTTTCTGCAGATCTTCTTCAAAGTAAAGCAAACACTTCACTCCTAAACGAAAATACTCTGCAAGACACGCGAGATAAAATCGACGGCGTTCTTAAAGACGTTTTGGAGAGTGATTTTCCTGATGAAATAAAAAACTACCTCGTTAGGGGACTTCAGAGAATTATTGCCGCGATTGATGAATACCGAATCTCTGGTGCCGCGCCGATCTTGGATGCCATGGAAGTTACGCTTGGCCACGCGTTCTTTGATGCCGAGTACCGACATGCGCTCACTAATACTGACATTGGCCGGACCATAGTTGACGTCCTGGCTTCAGTGGCTTCTTCCATTACTATTGCCGTCGGGTTACCTCAGCTTCCCGAGACATTTCAATTGTTACTGGGAAGCCACTGAAGTGGAAATCATATATAATAAGGCCAGGCACGCGACGCCCACTGCATTGCGGCTTCGCTTCCATTCCGTAGCCGGAAAAAATGGGGGCAGACCACGTTTCTCTGTAGTTTACGAGAAATAAGGAGATGAATTTATTTTTTATCTTCTAATGCCTAATATCCTATTTCGCCCCTTCGGCGAGTTAAGGCTTTTGGGCGTCCAAAAGCCTTAACAATCCAAAACCGCCCCTACAGCTTGATCGCTTTGCGATTTCCCTGCGCGTTTCACTTTTAAATGGGGGCTGCGGAACTCGCCTAACGGCTCAGACAGTCCTCGCCCTTATTCCATTTGAAAGCTCAATGCTCGGCTGCGCAGAAGGGGAGTCAGGTGTGCCACGAACAGGTTATGTGGTTGGCTACGGAGTGCTTTGTTTTTATTCTCTTGGGAATCGCCGAGCAACGTAGAAAAATAACGGTACGTAGTAGCGAGGATTGTTTGAGGTTTTTGAAGATTAATTATCTTCAAAAGCGAGTTCCGTAGCGGCCGTTACTTTTGGAGTAGCGCAGGGTATCGGCGTAGCCGATGATGGATCAGAGAGGCCGTTTCTTTTGGTTCCGTTTTCTTTAAAATGAGCTCGCCCGGAAGGGCGAAACAAAAACGCTAATGTTACTCTGGGCAATAAAGCGGTGTGCTATTCATAAAAATGAACTCCGTCTTGTTGGCTGGAATGACTCGAGAGCAATGTTTGGCGTTAGGCTGAGGCATCTAATTCCCCTTTTAGCGCAGCAGGACTGCGCGGGTGCTTAAGGCGTTAGTAAAATTAAACTCACTATATAAGGAAAAACATGAAAAAAACTTTACTGGGTTTCACAATCGTTGCCCTAATGCTTCCAAACCTTAGCTACGCCCATCAAGCAACTGGAGGCGGTTTTATTGCTGGGCTATCCCATCCGGTTCTCGGATTTGATCACCTGCTCGCTATGTTGAGTGTGGGTGTGCTTAGCGCGCAAATGGGGGGTAAATCATTATGGTCGGTGCCAGTCGCATTTGTATCAATTATGTTGGTTGGTGGGATTTTGGGATTGAATGGCGTTCCATTAATCTCTGTTGAAATGGGTATTTCAGTTTCCGTACTTGCGTTGGGTATCGCGCTGGCCGTAGAGAAAAAGTTAGCGCCCATCTTGGCGATGGCTTTTGTTGGTTTCTTTGCTGTTTTTCATGGTTACGCTCATGGCATAGAAATGCCCCATTTGGCTAACTCAACACTATATGCTCTAGGCTTTATTATAGGCACGGCGAGTATTCATATAACGGGCGTATTAGTGGGAATCTTTGCCGCTAACATACCCAATGGTGTTCAGTTCCTTAGATATATCGGGGCAAGTATTGCCGGTATAGGTTTTCATTTAATTTTAATGTAACGGCTAACAAGCCGTTCAATAGGATTCCGTGATCGGAAAAAGGGGATGTATTTATTTTATTCCCTGTCATTTTAAACACTTTATTTCGCCTTTTCTGGGCGAGTTAAGGCTGTTGGGCGCCCAACAGCCTTAACAATCCAAAGCCGCCTGCCCCAGGGCACCCTCTCTTGCTACGCAACTCACCTTGCCTACAGCTTGGTCGCTTCGCGACTGCCCTGCGCGTTTCACTTTCAAATAGGGGCTGCGGAACTCGGCTTCGCCTCAGACAGTCCTCGCCCTTATTCCATTTGAAAGCTCAATGCTCGGCTGCGCAGAAGGGGGGCATTTGGAGCCTGTAGCAAGTGGTGTGGTTTGATCGTGATTCATTCTTTTCGTTGGCACACCTGACTCCCCTTTAAGCGCAGCTGAGCATTGCAGGGTTCGGGCGGAAATAAGCGAAGATTGTCTGAGGCTGAAAGCCGAGTTATTGAGCGCCGCCTGAAACCGAAACGCGCAGGGAATCCGGCAAAGCCGGACAAGTGCAGGCAAGGTGAATTGCGTAGCAAGAGAGGGTGCCCTGGGGCAGGCCGACAGGGATTGATAAGGGAGGCTCGGCGGCCTCCCTTATCTCGCCAACCAGGCGAAATGAGATGCCGGATAAAGAGTAGAGTAGGGAATCGGCGTAGCCGACGATGGATCAGAGAGGCCGTTTCTTTTGGTTTGTTTTGGCCGCATAGAAAACCAACTCGCCCAGAAGGGGGCGACACGCTCAACCCAATACCGCCTGTCCATTTCCCCACTTGTATCAGTAGGAACTGATGACACTTTAGGTGCAACCGTTAAATATGAAACCAAGGAAAACGTTGGCTTTTCATGACTAGGATGCAAGCTTTACGTGTAGTTCTGCTCTTGCTTTATTGATGGAGTCTTGGATCCGCTCAAGAGCCTCTTCCGGTGTTACAGAGTCATCCCCGCCTAAACTTCCTCCGTCTATCATTGAGCTAAGAAGTTCGCAGAGTGGGATCTCTTTAGTCAGTGTCCTAACGCCATCTTTAGTCATCCATTCACCAGCAGAAAGGTAAATTACAGGCTGCCCTTTACTACCAATATCTATTGAAGAGTGCAGGGTGTGCATAAGCTCTATGGCTGCCTGGTTCACATTATTTTCAACCCAGGGTTTCAATAGTTCTTCTATATCTATTTCCAGCGGTGCTGTGATCCGTTTGGGGGCTTTTTTATCACTCATTTTGGATTCCTCGTTGCTGTTAAGAATCGCTTGGCTGAACCGTTCCCCCGTGGTGTCTTGTGGCGTGATACGGAGGAGGGTCGTCAACCTTGCTCTCACATGATGATTTTAAAAATCATCCACCATTTTTTTACATCGCTTCTTATCGCTTAGACTGAAACTACTTTAATAATTCAGGGAGTTTTTGCTCGCTTGGATTTCACTCAAAAGGGCAAAACCATCAATCAAAAAGCTTGTCGGGATGCTTCATGGTCTTAATCTCAAGAATATTCCCCGCCGGGTCAGAGATGAAAAAGGTTTCCTGCTCAAAGTCCGAACCTTTGAAACGAATATAAGGCTCATCCACGTAAGATATACCTTGATCGTTAAGGCGTTGTTTTAATGCGGCAAATTCTGAGGCACTTAAATGTACACCGAAATGCGGTACCAGCACCTTGCCCATGTCAACCTCATGACGCACGCCACCTAGTGATTGATTTGGGTTTGAGGCGTGAAGGGTTAGCTCGTTGCCCCAAAAATTGATATCGACCCAGCTGTCACTGTCTCCAGATTCGGAATTCCCTTTACTGCAACCAAGCAGGTCACAATAAAACTTCACGGCGTCATCCAAATCGCCTGCTGGAAGTGCAAGATGAAATCTGTGTGCCATAGTTATCCCCCCTAACTGACGATGTCAGAGCATTGGACAAGATTGATGCAGACAATTGAAGGTGGTTGGAGTTTTGGGGAGGGCTTACTTCATTAAAGGGTCGCTTAATTAAAGGGTCGAATCGATTATTATTTGATTGTTTTTAGTCTTAATCCTTCAGGTGCCCTAAATATATCATTTCGCCCTGGCTGGGAGAGTTCAGGCTTTTGGCGGCCTAGCTTTCGGCAAACTTCTCATTCAGGTAATCAATCATGACCTTCACCTTGGCTGGTGTGAATTGCCGTGATAAACGCAGGGCATAGAGATAGGTTGGAGCCGGGGTAACGTTAACCAGTATTGTTTTTAGCTGCTTTTTCTGTAGTGCGCTTTCGACGATAAAGCGCGGCAAAATAACAATGCCGGTTCCCTGAACAGCGGCATCGCACAACACTTGACCGTTATTAGCCGTCAGTTGCCCTTTTAATTGAGCGAGTTCATTGGATATACCCCACTGATGCTTGGAGCGGGTCAGGCTGTAATGCAGGCAATGGTGGTTTTTTAAATCATCATAGCTCTTTGGCTCGCCATGTTTTTTCAGGTAGTCGGGGGACGCACAGTAAGCAAAATCAATGGGACATAGGCGGGTGGCGATCAGTGATGAATCCTTTAGTTCGCCAATCCTCAGCGCAATGTCGATGCCTTCTGCGTATAAATCGGTTTCCCGGTCTTCCAGTACCAGGTCGATATGGATATCCGGATAACGTTTAAGAAATTCTGGAATCAGCGGAGAAATACGTTTGATGCCAAAACTCATCGGGGCAGCAATGCGTAGGTTTCCGCTGATAATCGCGTTGCCGGCTTTCAAACGTTCTTCTGACTCTTGCAGGCCAGCCAGCACATTCTGGACGTCGCCATAGTATTGTTGTCCGGCGTCGGTGAGGTGCATCGTGCGGGTTGTTCGGTTCAATAACCGCGTGTCCATGGCCTCTTCCAATGCCGATATCCGGCGACTAACGCTGGCGGTGCTGGTGCTCATTCGTTCAGCTGCCTGGTGGAAACTGCCTGTTTCAACAACAGCAATGAAGGTGTAGAGGTCAGCAAGTGTATATTGTTTCATTTTACGTAATGGTTGATTAACTGTTTTCATGTTTATCCCGTCATACAAATTAATAATACTGTAGCTATTCAAGTTTGTAATGCTTTTAAGGAGATACAGTATGTTAACGATTCGTAGAGCCGATGAACGTGGTCATGCGACTCGCGATTGGCTCGAAAGCTACCACAGCTTTTCATTTGGTGACTATTACGACCCTGATCACATGGGGGTTTCAGTATTGCGAGTGATCAATGAGGACTATATCCAGCCCGATAGCGGCTTCCCAACACACCCGCACCGCAATATGGAAATTGTTACCTACATGTTGTCCGGAGAGTTGGCGCACCGCGACAGCATGGGAAATGGCAGCACCATTGGTGCAGGCGAAGTGCAGCGTATGTCTGCGGGAACCGGCGTCAGGCACTCTGAAGTTAATCCATCGCTGGAAAAACAGGCGCATTTGCTGCAAATCTGGCTCTTGCCAAAAGAGCAGGGCATTGAGCCTGGCTATGAGCAGAAGTATTTCAGTGCTGAAGAAAAGCAGGGGCGTTTAAGGTTGTTGGTTTCAGATGATGGTCGAGAGGGGGCCATTACAGCCCATACTGATACCTCGTTGTACGCTGCGTTGCTTGAGCCAGGCGAAAATATCAGTCAGTGCCTGAATGGTGACCGTATGGCGTACGTGCATGTTATTAGAGGCATCGTTAATATCAATGGACAACAACTTGAGCACGGTGATGCCGCGACCTTGGTTGACGAAATGCACCTAACCTTGAACGCTAATGAAAACAGTGAAATTCTGTTGTTTGATTTACCAAAGTGAGGAATTCGATATGAAAAACCCAACTCAGCATCCTATTCATGAATTACTCGCTGAACGCTGGAGTCCCTATGCGATCGATCCTGAAAAAACGGTTAGTACAGATGATTTAACGGGGCTTTTTGAAGCGGCGCGTTGGACGATGTCCTCTTATAATGCTCAACCGTGGCGTTATATCGTGGGTGTACGCGGGCGCAGTGATGAGGTCTGGCAGCAGATCTATGATGTGCTGCTTGAGGGCAATCAGCCCTGGGCTAAAAATGCACCTGTGCTGGCATTGGGGCTGGCAGAGCACAATTTTGAATATAACGGTAAACCCAATAAAGCTGCGCTGCATGATCTGGGCGCTGCGTCTGCGGCTCTGACCTTCGAAGCGACGGCGAGAGGCATGGTTGTGCATCAGATGATTGGTATTGATCCGGATAAGGCGGTGCAAATCTTTGCTATTCCTGCGTCTATAGAGCCGCTGACAGCCTTGGCTATTGGTTATGTGGGCAACGCTGATGCTGTGGAAGACGAGTTTGCGCAACGCGATAACCGTAAACGCGAGCGTAAGGCTTTACAGGACCTGATTCTGGCGGGCAGTCTGTAATAATTTACATTGGTGTTTAATCTAATTACGGGGTCGTATCGATTATTATTCGATCGTTTTAGCCCTGCAATTAAAGGGGGCAGGTGCCCCCTTTAACAGCATCAAATGGTGTCTTCAGATAATGTCCCTAGCGGTTATTTATTGGTGAACTCGGGATAGGCTTCCATCCCGCATTCACTGACGTCCACCCCCATATATTCTTCTTCCTCGCTCACTCGAATGCCCATGGTTGCTTTAAGTGCCAGCCAGACCAACAGGCTGACGCCGAATACCCAGACAAAGATGGTGAGTGCGCCGACCAGCTGACCAGAGAAACTGGCGCTGTCGTTGGTCAAAGGTACTGCTAACAGGCTCCAGAGCCCAACCACACCATGCACTGAAATGGCACCTACCGGATCATCGATTTTCAGCTTGTCCAGCGTCACGATGGACACCACTACGATGCAGCCTCCGACTGCGCCAATCAGGGTCGCCGCCAGAGGTGACGGGGTTAAGGGTTCAGCCGTTATCGCTACCAGACCGGCCAGCGCGCCATTGAGCAGCATGGTCAAATCGGCCTTGCCGAACATCAGGCGCGCCAGGATCAGTGAGGCAAACAAACCACCCGCTGCGGCGGTATTGGTATTCAGGAACACCATGGCAACGGAGTTGGCACTGGCAATATCGCCCAGTTTGAGCACCGATCCGCCGTTGAAGCCGAACCACCCCATCCACAGGATAAAGGTGCCCAGTGTAGCCATCGGCATGTTGGCGCCGGGAATCGCGTTGACCTTGCCATCGGCCGAGTATTTGCCTTTGCGGGCTCCCAATAACAGCACGCCGGCCAGGGCCGCTGACGCGCCAGCCATGTGAACAATGCCACCGCCTGCGAAATCGGAGAAGCCGAAATCATCGCTCAGGCTGAACAGGCCGAATACCGAACCACCGCCCCAGGTCCAGCTGCCTTCCATTGGATATATGAAGGCTGTCATGACAGCTGCAAACAGCAGAAAAGCCCAGAGTTTCATGCGTTCAGCGACGGTGCCGGACACAATCGACATAGCCGTTGCTACAAACACCACCTGAAAAAAGAAATCCGAAGCGTTGGAGTACACCGCGTCGCCCGCAAAGCCGGCTTGCGACGATTCGGCCAGTACTGCTGTGGTCAGACCATCTGTATCAGCAGCTCCATCAAGTGCTATCCCTGTAAGGAAAAAGTCGCCGCCGTACATAATGGCGTAACCAAAAAACAGGTACATAATGCAGGATATAGCAAACAGTGAGGCGTTTTTGGCCAGAATTTCGGTGGTATTTTTGGCACGCACCAGACCGGCCTCAAGCATGGCAAAACCTGCCGCCATCCACATAACCAGTGCACCACAGACCAGAAAGTAAAAGGTATCGAGGGCGTACTGCAGTTCAAAAATATTGTTTTCCACGTCGACAATTCTCCTAAATAATTAAATAGCTTCTGAACCAATCTCTCCGGTGCGGATACGAATCACCTGCTCCAGAGAAGTAACAAAAATTTTTCCATCACCGATCTTGCCGGTATTGGCGGCGTTAATGACGGCTTCGATGACCTCATCAAGTAACTCTGCCTGAATGGCAATTTCGACTTTCACCTTGGGTAAGAAATCGACCACATACTCAGCTCCCCGATAAAGTTCGGTATGACCTTTTTGTCGCCCAAAGCCCTTAACCTCGGTAACGGTAATGCCTTGTACACCTAACTCAGCAAGTGCTTCACGAACATCATCAAGTTTGAAGGGCTTTAATATGGCAGTGACTAGTTTCATAATGATTTCCTCTGGATCAATCCTTTACATGGGGGACAATCACCGTTTGCAATAGCTGTGCCATTTTTATAACTCTATGTATTTGCAGGGTTTTATTTTCTAAATACCGCTGCCGACAAATGGTTGCACCAGGTTGGTGCGTTGAGGGATTTGCCTGCGCATCATTTTGGAACGGCACCATTCGGTTGCGCCCTATGAAAAAGTGGTAGCAAAAAACAATAAATAAGCATGAACGGGCAGGCGGCAGGTTTATATGGTAGCGCCTGAATATTCGTTGCCCTTAGCGCTCCAGAGCGGCCATTGATTTTATGTTGATCAACTTGAGATTGACCCTGAAACTGTCATGTTTGAAAGGGGGTAGGCATCCAACTATTAACAGGCCGATGGTATAACGCCACCCATGCTCGAACTTCACGATGATCATTTACATGGAAATGTTTATAGCTTCTTGGTGATTAGTTGTGTCTGTGAAAAATAGGCCTGTTAAGCTAGATAAAAGCTGAACCTAAAAAATATAAATGAACGTTTTACTGACAATAACGAGCGATATGGAGCGGGTATGAAAACTACGGTAGTGATTATTTGTTTATTGGTCGCGTTAGCGCTTGTTTGGCTTTTTATTCAGGGCTATTTGTCTCGTTCTGGCAAGGCGGCAGGTCTGGATGCAGGACATTTAGCTTCATGTCCTGATAAGCCAAACTGTGTTTGTAGTGAGTATGCCGGTGACCAGGATGCTTTTATCAAGCCCGTTGATCTTGACGGATCTAGCAGGGCAGTGGTATGGCCGCGGATCAAGCAGGTCATCGTTGACATGGGCGGCGTGGTCGAAAAAGAAAAGGGTGGTTATTTAGCGGCCACCTTTAAATCTCCTGTATTTGGTTTTGTTGATGATTTTGAGGTGCGTTTCGATAAAACTGAACATAGTTTACAGCTGCGTTCTGCCTCTAGAGTGGGGTATAGCGATTTTGGTGTTAACCGCAAGCGTGTGGAGGCTTTTAAAAAAGCATTGGCTCAACCATTGTTGGGTAATGAATGAGGCGCTATTAGTCGCTGAGAGCTTCAAAGGAACAGGCCATTTTAGAGCTTGTCATTTTCTATCTTCGCTAACCAAACCGTGACAGGACATGCCTGCCTAATTAGCTTTTGTACGAGTGGCGTTGAATATAAGTCAGGCGTGCTTGAGCACCGCCTTGAAAATCAATCACTTGCATTTTTCCTGTGAGAGTTTGAGAATAATTAAGGCGGCAGATTGAGCGAATACCATCAAGCTGTCGCCCGTTCCTCCCATAGTGCAAATACAAGGCAGGTGTGGTTGCAGGACTGACTGGTATAAATTTCGCCTATGTGGGGCTTTAAAATGATTTTTAACCGTCATTTCAGGAGGCACCATGAATTTCTCATCATTGGCCAAAAAACTGGCCCTACCGTTATTAGCGTTAAGTTTTACAGGCACGGCTGTTGCCGAAGATTATGCAACAAGCGCTAACCCACTTTCCTTCGATGCTGACCAGACCATCATTGATTTGAATCGCATTGAATGGGCACCACTGGAACTCACAGGCTTTGCTCCGGGAGCTGAAGTTGCGGTACTACGCGGTGACTTGGCGTACGGCTCTGAGTTAATCGTTCGAGTACCCGCGGGATATCTCATTCCCAACCACAATCACACCAGCGCTGAAACCTATATTTGGCTGAAAGGCAGCTACACCTACATTGATGGAGGTACAGGACAAACAGCCGCTATGAGTGGTCAGGGTTTTATCAGTCTGCCGGGTAATACGACTCCTCATGCCATCGTCTGTGGCGATGAGCCTTGTGTTTTCTATTTACGTTATCCTCGCGCCTTCGACCATAAAATTTACCCTATGCCCAAAAAGCTGACAGCCATAAAGTAATTTATAAGCTTTAAGCTCAGGACGATAGGCGGGTTGCTCAGGAGAGGGTGAATGGATAAGAAAAAGAGCTTTTTAGAGCGTCTTAAAGACGCCTATGAAAATATGAAAAAAGAGCTGGCGATGACAATTGTTTTTGTCGCGCTACTGGTTGATGTGCTGCCTTCAGAACTATTTCCCGGCAATAGTATTGAGAGTATTCAAATCGGTCTTATCTTCACCCTGTCGCTAATCATTCTGGAAGTTGTTTTTGATATTTATGCGCGCGTTAAGGATAGTAATAAGCGAATTAAAATCATTAAATCCAATGACTTACTCGAGAATATTCATAGATTGGTTGACACTGATCGTAGCGTTGAAATTGATTATGTTGCGATTGCCGGGCGGCATGGTTGGAGCACCGTGCTGGCAAAATTTTTAGATCCGGAAAACGAATTATGCCTGTTAAATAAGCGTGAAGTTATTGTCAGGATTGCACTCGTTAGTGATGCTGTACTCGATCAATTAGGTGATGGAAAAACCCGTTATTCTACGGTTGATGCGATTATTGAAGAAATTGAGTTTGCCAAGAAAAAACTAGCCCGTGAAGGATACCAAAACGTAAAAATCGATATCTACCGTTATGACCATTTGCCAAATTTTATCGGCTTTCTCGTCAATGCCAATTATCTGTTTACCGCGATGAGTTACTGGGAAACACAGGATAACAAGCCGGCAAATTTACGGGGTGGTGGAACGGACTACCTGGTTTACGATAAAAACGATGGCTTTGGTGGCGCCTTTTTTGTGAAGCGTTTTGAAGGCTGGTTTTCCTATGCGGCACGGGAGGAAAACAAACGGCTTTCACCTCTGGATAGTGCTTCTGGTGCCATGAATTCCCCCTAAAGGTAAAAGTTTTATATAAAAGACTATTACGCTCGTTTTGAAAGCATTTTAGCTGGAAACCTTTCTTGCTTGCCCACAGCTTATTGCACTATTTTTAACCACCATTTTGTTTAACCACCACTGTTCGCTGTACAGACAATATTGATCTATTTAGACGCTTCCTGACTTTTAGTATCAGCCTGCGCTTGGCGAATGAAACGTTGATCCTGAGGGTAGGGGAAAACGTCTTCAATATCACCGTGCAACACACTTTCCTGAGCTTTGTGCCAATAGGCCACGTCGAATAGCTCTGGATGCATTTGTTTAAACAGGCGACGGATTTTCGGGTCGGTGCTGAGGAAGGTGATGAACTCTTCCGGGAAAACATCGTTCGGTCCAACGTGATACCAGGGCTCGCTGGCCATTTCCTGTTCGGGGGTCATGGGCTCCGGTATTTGACGGAAATTCATGTCCGATAAGTACTGAACCTCATCGTAGTCGTAAAATACCACGCGTTTATGACGTGTCAGACCAAAGTTTTTCAGCAGCATGTCACCCGGGAAAATATTGGCTGACACCATTTCTTTGAGTGCCAGCCCGTAATCGTAGATAGCGGCTTCAATTTCCTCTGGCTCTGCGTCGTCAATATAGAGATTGAGCGGGATCATTTTACGTTGTGCGTAAAGGTGGTTAATGATGACACGGTCACCGTCAAACTCGAGCAGTGACGGGGCCGTATCTTTAAGCTCCTGCAGCAGTTCGTCGGTGAGGCGGTCTATGGGTAAGGCAACGCGCGAATACTCCATGGTATCAGCCATTCGTCCAACCCGGTCATGGCGTTTAACCAGTAAATAACGTTCTTTTACGCCCTCGCGAGTGAGGGTTTTAGTGCCGCCGAACTTATCCTTAATGACTTTAAATACATAGGGGAAGTTAGGCATGGTGAATACTGTCATCACCATGCCCTTAATACCCGGCGTAACGATAAATTGGTCATCGTGAGTGTGCAGGTGATTGAGCAACTCCCGGTAAAATTCGTTTTTACCCTGTTTGTATAAACCGATGCTTGAATACAACTCAGCCAGTGTTTTATGTGGAATAAGTTCACGCAGGAAGGTGACCAGTGCCGAAGGCACCTGAGCATCGACAAAGAAATAGGCCCGCGTAAAACTAAAAATAATTGCCAATTGATCCGGATCGGTAATTAAGGCGTCCATAAAAAGCTGGCCAGCCCGGTTACTCAAAATGGGCACGACAAAGGGCTGGAAGCCTCGTGGTGAAACAACCCGACCAACCACGTAAGCCGCTTTATTTCGATAAAAAACCGACTTCAAAATATCAAAACGCAGTTGGTGTGTTTCAAAGCCACTGTGATCTGACTGGCGCCTGAAGGCATTGATTATTTGTTTTATATTGTTATCTAAATCAACAAATTGCGCATCAAAGTCCATCTTTTTCATGATGTCTGTGATGGTGTTTTTCAGGCCCTTAATCGAGGGGAAATAACTGCTATACACACTTTCTTTTTGAGCCGGCAGACGCTTCGCCAATGCCGATTCAATGAAGATGTTTTCATTGGTGTAATAACGACGGTGGAATAGGTTACTAAAGACAGAGTTGTAATAGGTTTCTGCTAGTTCTGCCTGTGGGTGGAAAGCCAGGTATTGCCCGTAAAGGATACGCACCTGAGCCCAAAGCACCTCATCGCAGGAATCGATGCCTAGCTGCTCCCGTAAGCGTTTAACCGTTTCGGTAACACGTTGATCATAGAAAGAAATCCGTTTTTCGGAAATATGCTGTAGTGCCTGCCAGTTGCCCTGTTCAAAAAACTCTTTAGCCTGTTCTGTGGACTTGTGAAACAGCGAGTAATGGCGTTTGAATCCCTGTCGGATGATTCGTGTGACAAGTTTTGCCTGCGGGTGGTCGGTCATGAGAGCTTGTTGAGTACCAGATAATTGTCTTAGTCGTCCAATATGCCAGAACCTTATCAGATGGTCACTAGGCAAGCTTCGATCAAGCCAATTTATGGTCTTAATCTCTGTCTTTATCGTAACGATAGGTTGCTGCGTTTTGTGGCTGGACAAAGCGAGTGTTCACTGGCAGTATCAGCTAAAATTATTTTTGCTTAAAAGTTAATAATTACAATGAATATTCAAAGGATCGACCTTAACCTGCTGGTTTATTTTGATGTGCTGTTACGCGAATGTAGTGTCACCAAGGCAGCTAACCGGCTCGGCATTACACAGCCTGCTATGAGTAATGGTCTCAAGCGTTTGCGAGTGCTGTTTAGTGACCCGTTATTAGTACGAACCAGTGAAGGCATGACGCCAACAGACCGAGCTAAGGAGTTGCAGCCGTTAATACGAACGGTTGTGGCCTCTGCTGAACGGGCGATACAGCCAATTAAAAGTTTCAGTGAAACAGACTCTAACCGTGTTTTTCGTATTATGGCCAATGACTATGCTGAGTCGACACTGATTCCTAAGCTGCTTAAACGTCTCAGTGAAACCGCACCAGGGGTCCGTATTGATGTGATGACTCCCAGTGACGTGAGTTTTCTCGACGTGGAGTTGGGCAAGGTTGATCTTGCCATTAACCGCTTTGACAGCATGCCCCAGTCTTTTCATCAAATTACCCTTTGGGAAGATGACTTCACCTGCTTGATGCGCAAGGATAATGCTATTTTTGAAGGTGAGTTCGATCTCGATGCCTACCTGTCGGGACGTCATGTCTGGGTGAGTAAGTCTGGCATGGGCGTTGGTGTCGGTATCACACCTGATATGCAGCATTTGGGCTGGGTTGATGAAGCACTTGGTTTGACCGGCAACCAGCGTAAGATTGCGGTTTTTACCCGCCATTACCAGACCGCAGTGCATCTTGCACAGGATACAGACCTGATTGTGACAATTCCGAGTAAATTAGCTCGCCTGTTTGATAACGCCTGTCAGTTTATTTCTTTCCCGCCACCCTTTGAAATTCCAGCCTTCGAATTAAAAATGGCCTGGAGTCCTTTGTTGCACCACAGCACGGATCATCGCTGGATTCGCGGATTGCTGCTGGAGTGTGCACAGTCCTGCAAGCAGGACGATTAATCACAACAATATCTATGGCTGAACACCAGTATTGCCCGCCGCAGGAACCCTTTCTCGATATTCTGTATGAGGATGAGTTTTTGGTCGTACTCAACAAACCTTCGGGGTTGTTAAGTGTGCCTGGGCGCACGCCTGAAAATCAGGATAGCCTGGCATTGCGCGTGCAAAGCCAGTTCCCCAGTGCACTTACTGTCCACCGGCTCGATATGGCGACGTCTGGCGTCATGGTGATGGCACTCAACAAATCTGTACACCGAGAGTTAAGCCGCCAATTTCAAGAGCGAGAAACCCATAAGGTCTATTATGCATGGCTATGGGGCGAGTTAGCGGAAGAGCAGGGGGAGGTCAACTTGCCGTTGATTTGTGATTGGCCTAATCGAC
Organism: Gammaproteobacteria bacterium F7; assembly: GCA_001593685.1. Taxonomy (GTDB): domain Bacteria; phylum Pseudomonadota; class Gammaproteobacteria; order Pseudomonadales; family IMCC2047; genus IMCC2047. Next base: position 6,323 of record LUKI01000025.1, on the reverse strand, counting down.
CGCTGCAAAAAGTTGACTTTGAACAGGGCAAAGCCGCCTTAACCCGTTGGCAGAAGCTGCGTGTGGCGGGTGGTCATACGTTAGTGAAGTTAATGCCACATACTGGGCGCTCTCATCAGCTTAGAGTACATATGCAGGCCATCGGCCACCCCATTTTGGGGGATGAGTTTTATGCCAATCCTGACGCTCTTGCGGCTGCAGAACAACTGCAGCTGCATGCGGCTGAATTAGGTTTTAAGCACCCGGTCAGACATGAAAGCAGGGTCTTTACCTGTGAGCCGCCTTTTAAAATTTAAGAAGCTTCTGAGCAAGGCCCTGCGGCAAGCGGGCGATTAAGAGGTTATTTCTAATTTATTCTCCACCACCGTATTCGGCAAAGCATTCTGCGCCAGTCAGGTTCTTTGTGGTGTTAGCAAAACAGTAATAACTGGGTTTTTCCTCAATAAATACTTGGGAATCAAATTCCAACACCGGCCCTTCATCAAAGAGGTCGGCGGGCATGTAGTAGTGGTGGTTTTCTTTCAGGCGATAAAATAGGTGTGTACCGCAATTCTTGCAGAAACCACGCTCTGCCCATCCTGATGAGTCGAATAGGCTGATATTGTCTTCGCCTTCAAAGGATACATTATTGCCGCAATCAAGCGACATGAAGGGCCCTCCACACCATTTTCGGCAAGTGTGACAGTGGCAGGCGCCGACTTTACCGTTTGCCTCTGTGACGACAACGGCTACGGAACCGCATAAGCAGCGTCCTGCTGCGTTTGTTTGTTCAGACATGATGAATGACCTTCTCAGCTGTGAGCCTGTTTTCATTTGAGACTATATCAGGCTGCTCATTGTTAGGGTGACGCTTTATGTTGATAAAGGCGGCGATAAAAAAACGTAGGATATGGCACAATGGTTTGCTTCTAGGTTGCGTTACACGAGAATTAGCATGAAAAAAATATTCGAATCAGCTACGACGCTGATTTATCTTTTTGCTGCCATTATTTTAGCCTCCATTGCTTTGTTCATTATGGGGTGGTCTGTATACGAGGTAATTGAGCATGCCATGAGTTCGCAGGCGCTGGATAAAGGCTTTATTTCTAAGCAACTGGAAGCTGTGGGTGCGGTGATTATTGCCGTGGCTATTCTGGATGTGTCTAAATATATGATCGAGGAAGAAGTATTAAGAAATAAAGAGCTGCGATCACCGAAGGAAGCACGAGAAACCTTAACCAAGATTATGGTAATCGTATCCATTGCGGTGAGCATTGAAGCGTTGATTTATATTTTTAAGGCCGGCACCGAGGATATTAAATTATTAATCTACCCAGGTTTTTTAATGATTTGCGCAATTCTTGTTATCGTTGGTTTAGGGGTTTATCAAAAGCTCAGTATTACCACAGAAAAGCGTAACCAGGACCGGGCTAATCAAAACCAACTAAATTAAATTTTTCCTGAAGAAACCTCATGCTTTTGAGGCGGGGATGATTGAGAGGGCTTTTAACGGCCTGTTGTAAATTCATTAAGACTCACTCGTTGTTCAGCTTTTTTAATGGCGCCCGTTGACCACAGTCAAGCCAGTCAGGCGGTGTTTCGGCATACAATTTTCAACATTATTGATTGCCTACTCACCAACCAAGAAAGCTGTGCCATTATGAACTACGAAGATCGAGCTTTTGTCCAAGCGCCACTGTCCATGCCCTTTGCTTTTTTAGGCTGCGCCTGGTTTTTAGGTTTGTCCGGTTTCACATTAGAGGATGGTCTGCTTAACTATTTGGCGTCAGTGGCGATAATTATCGTCGGAGGCATGCCAGTGGTTTATCTGTATGAATTTTTTATTGCCTACCGCTTTTATCGATTACTGCTGAAAAAAGGTAAGGTCAATATTTTCTCAATGGCCTTCGGCGGAGCCTTTATCGCCGTGTTGCCTATTTTAATGGTTATGCCTTTTAGTGGTTACGCGGGCGTTGAAACGGCCTTTATTTTGTTTGGCTTTTCGGGGTTTGTGGTTGGGCTAACCTTTTGGCTGTTGCTCAAACGCGGTGAAAAAAAGGCTGCCGTTGGCCGTTAAATGGAAACTAGGCTCAGTCAGCCAACGGCGACAGCGGCTTTATTTACACTGTTGACCCACTTGTGATGGCGCTCCTGAATAGCGGCGAAAAACAAGGCCGTAAATAATGGCTGTTATCGCCAGGCACCAGGCAATCATGGCTCCTGAAGGCAAATCAAAATAGGCGGAAAGCACGAGCCCGATAACGTAGGCAATAATCCCTAGCAGGTAAGCAGGTAGCAGCGGTTTAGCAAGGCGTAACGTTGCTAAGGCTGGAATAATTAAGCTGGCAAATACCAGATAAACGCCAACCAGTTGGGTTGATAAGGTAATGGTTACCGCAAATAGTGGATAAAAAACCCATCCGCCCAAGCGTTCTCGTAGGGTAAACCATATCGTTAATATCAAGGCATATATCATGCCTGTTCCCAATAGCTCTATTGGCTGAACCCACAGGATTTGGCCCACCAATAACGCTTTTAAACGTTCACCTCCATGCGGGTCATGGGTCAATAAAAGCATGCTGCCCGTTGCAGCCAGCATGAACAGAATACCAATTAACGCTTCCTGGATTCTGGCCTCCAGACGGTGAAACTGGTAAAGAATCATGGCGCCGATAATAGCGGCTCCCATGGCGATGATTTTTTGCCATAGCGCTGCGTGATCACCATGGTCGCCAAGTCCCAGCGAGCCAGCCAAAATTAAGCCAAACGCTGCGACCTGAGCAATGGCAAGATCCAGAAAAATAATCCCTCTATTCAAGACCTCCTGTCCCAAGGGAATGTGTGTACTGAGTACCAAAAGGCCCGCCAACAGGGCGGGCCAAAGGATTTCAGCGTGTAGAGTAACTGCTTCTAACACGTTTATCGCCTAATCATCTTGAAGGGTATTTAACAGCTGTGAGACTGTATTTTCATAAAGCGTAAACAGATCCGTTGACGCGTTATTGCCGCCTACTGTGAAGGGCAGGGTCAGCATTGGAATACCACTTTTTTCCGATAACCAGCGTGCTCCTTTGTCGCCCTGGTAAGCGGCAATAAGAATCACTTCTGGCTGTTCTGACTCCGCAACCTGCAATAGGGATATCAGGTGCGAACTGGTGGGCGGAATGCCCGGCTTAGGCTCAAGGTCTGCAACGGCTTCAATACCTAACCAGGCAAGTAAATAGCTCCAGTTTTTATGGTAGACCACCACTTTTTTGCCCGCCAATGTGGCGGATTGCTTTTCCCAGCTTTGCACTGACTCTAGCCATTTCGTCCTGAAATTTGCGAACTGCTGTTCGTAAAAAGGCGCATTCTTCTGGTCAATCAGCTGCAGCCGTTGCGAAAGCTTTTCCGCAATGGACAACAAGCGGTGGGGGTCAAGATGAACATGGGGGTTGCCGCTGGCATGAATATCTCCCATGCTGCGATCCATTTGTTCTGGCACCTCAATTCTTTCCACCTGCTCAGAGGCCATAAAGTAGCCCGGCTTTCCAGCTTGTATTTGCGGATTACCGGATTGGCGCAGTAACAGAGGCAGCCAGCCAATCTCCAGCTCGGAACCGGTACAAATCAACAGGTCGGCACGTCGCGTTTTGGCGATCAGCGATGGGCGGGCTTCAATGTGATGCGGATCCTGAAAGGCGGTGGTGGCAGACGTCACCTTCACCTGCTCACCGCCAATGGTTTCTGCCAGCGCTTTCCACTCCGGCTCACAGGCAAAGATTTTCAGCTTTGCCTGTGCCTGAGTGCTGACCACAAAGAGGGCCAGCGCTGCAGCAATGATCAGCTTTATTTTCATCATTCTCTATTCCTTAAGTCTAGTAGCTATGCGCACCATGAGAGCCCAGGCTCATGATGTATTGCAGGGTAATCATATCCTCTGACTCGCCATGCCCGTTATCAAAGTCGCTGTACTGTAAACGAATACGGCTAAAGTGACTGGGTGAGTAATCCAGCATGATGCTGCTTCTGTGAGGGTCATCCTCGGCGCCCAAGCCGGACTCTTCCAGGAATTCATCCTGATCTATGCCGCCATTGACAAAATTAGCGAAGCGGTTGTCAGCTTCTAAGTGATCGTAGCGAATACCAACACGCCAGGCAGGCATAAATTGATAGATCGCCTGGGCGTAATAACCGGTCTGCTCGCCATCGTAATCTGCCTCGGCAGAGTTTGCACCTTCTGTAAATTCAGCATGACCGTCTTCGTCGCGGATAAAATACTCAGCCTGGAATTTGAAGTTAGTCTGTTTAGGGTTGCCGTTTGGCGCCCATTTGTAGACGAAATCAATACCGGCAATATCAACGTTACCATCCAGCAGTTCGTTATCGGGCTCGTCGCCGCCATGGCCATGGCTGTGGCCGCCTGCTTCACGTACATCAAACTCAGTGGTGAAGTAACTGGCGCCGAGCTGCCAGCTGGAGCTTTCGTTAATATCACCACCGGTTTTCACGAAGAAACCCAGGCCTTCGTTATTGTCGTTTTCTCCGCCAGGAAATTCTGAACCAGAGGTTACCTCAGCACCCAAACTCAGATAAAAATCGGTTGGCGCTACCCAACGCGCCTGTAGGCCTGTTTCAATTAAATGGCCGCCAAACAGTGCGTCGTAAACCAGTGGACGATCGGCAAAGTCATGGGCATGGTCGTGAATGCTGTTTAGGTAACCAATGCCGGAAAAGAAGCGTCCGCCTTTAAGAGTGAGGCCTTGACCCAGCCCCAGCGTTTCGATGAATGCCTCTTCAAGTTCGACTTCTGTTTCGCCTTCGTCATAAACAATCGCGGCCGTCATTGAGCCATAGAATTTATCGTCAATATTGGCTGAAATAGAGAGCTCATTATGGCCCGTTGTAAAACCGTTATCGGGAAGGCCGGCTTCACCGCCTAATTGAAAACCGGGTAAGGCCAGTTCGCTGTTATCGATGTCGGTATATCGGCCATCCAGAATCAGGCTGACGGCTGGATTGAATTCGTTACCTGAAATCCGACCAGCTGATTTTGCGAGAGAGCTTTTCGACTTGACGCGTTTATCCAGTCGGTTGGCCGTTTCTGTAGCTGTTTTTGCAGAAGCGGCGGCTTTGGCGGCAGCCTGTTCGGCACCTAACAATACCTTTTTATTGGCTTCTTTCGCCTGCATCAGCGACTCGACGGCGGCCTTAAGCTGCTCATATTCGGTTTTATCGACCATGATTTTTTCGCCAGCAGACACATGACCAGAGACAAGCAAACTACCACTAAGCAACGAGCCTAGCAGGAAACGATCAACTTTCATTTTCAACCTCATTTTATTGTAATTGCGTAATATAGCTGGCCAGTTAAGCACCAGACATTCACCGCTTACCTCCATAGCCTTTATGTGTCCGCTTACAAATACCGCTAGCGGGAGAAAGTAGTATCGCTTGATTTGATAGCAGACCAGGAATGAAGATAGAGTGATTAAAATAATGTTATAACATAACATTAGGTGAGGGAATATATTTCTCGTTTTGGTCGATATAAATACAAGTTAGAGAGGATCGTTTAGTCGTCCAGCAGTGGTTGAGAAGGAATGGAAGACTAGTTGTGCGAGACTTTTTAAAAGCACATAAAAGGTGTAACCGTAACCAACCTATAAGCAAAACAGCATGCTTATTATTTGATTTATCCTCTGCTTTGCGTGTTATGTTGAATGAATTTGCAGGCTGAGTTACAAATTCAGTGTGCTGCACTGGTGAAATTGATTTCTACCCAGCTAATTTTTGCTCGCTATTTTGAGTTAATATCTCACCCCCTGTAATCAACACCAGAGACAAGATCGTGACTCAATCGGGCCTGCCTGTTGAAGAAATTTTAGACACACTGAAACAGCAATTATCCGAACGGCACGAAGTTGTCCTAGAGGCTCCACCGGGAGCGGGTAAAACGACCCTGGTCCCTCTTGCGCTGATAGACGAACCTTGGCTCAAGCACCGAAAAATTCTGATGTTAGAGCCTCGCAGAATCGCCGCTAAAACAGCCGCGCATCGCATGGCAAGCCTGTTGAATGAAAAGCCAGGGCAAACCATTGGTTACCGTATGCGCCTGGATAGCAAGATCAGCAAGCAGACTAAAGTTGAGGTGATCACCGAGGGTATTCTCACCCGTATGTTGCAGGATGACCCTTCTCTGGATGAGGTGGGCCTGGTGATCTTCGATGAATTCCATGTTTTGCTGATTGCCTCTTAATGATCTATATCTTGTCAATGCACATAATAGAATATTGATGTCACAGAGGCCTTTCAGTTAGTAATTTATTAATAAATAGGCCAGAAATATTTAGTTCACCTGCATA
>LUKI01000024.1 GCA_001593685.1 Gammaproteobacteria bacterium F7 | reverse complement strand
GCCATCAATGGCATCAAAATTAATGGGAGTGTCAAGCTGTATCAGTACGCCACGTATGCAGCCATGGTTAAACGCGCAGATAACAGCAGCGATAACACCTTTATGCGTAATCAGCTACAGGAAGCTCGCACCTTTCTCAAAAGCCTGCAAAGCCGCCATGAAACACTATTAAAAGTCGCTACAAGGATTGTTGAAATCCAGCAGGGCTTTTTAGATTACGGTGATGAAGCAATGAAACCGCTGGTGCTGCATGATATTGCCGAAGCTGTAGATATGCATGAATCCACCATATCGCGAGTTACAACCCAAAAATATATGCACACCCCGCGCGGTATTTTTGAATTAAAATACTTTTTCTCCAGTCAAGTTGATACTGACAGCGGTGCCGGTTGTTCTTCTACAGCCATTCGTGCGATTATTAAAAAGCTGATTGCTGCCGAAAAACCAGTGAAACCATTGAGTGACAACAAAATCGCCAATCTACTTGCCGAGCAAGGTATCAAGGTGGCGAGGCGCACCATTGCCAAGTACCGGGAGTCACTATCCATACCGCCTTCCAATGAGCGAAAACGTCTGGTTTAGTTAGGCAAGCGCAATGCACCTTGAGTCCGGTTTCAATTATCATTAACCAGCTCAAACTTGTTACCCTGTACTTAGAACTGTATCCAACAATCTGTCAGCAAGTAAACTTAAGGAGCAATCTAATGCAAATCACCCTTAGCGGACATCATGTTGAAATCACCGACGCCCTGCGCGACATTGTTAATAACAAACTTGAAAAACTAGAGCGTCACTACGACCAAATCACCAGTATTAACGTCACCTTAAGCGTCGAAAAACTGCGCCAAAAAGCAGACGCCTCATTACATATTGCCGGCGCCGACTTAGTCGCCAATGCAGAACACGAAGACATGTACACCGCTATTGATCAATTAATCGATAAATTAGATCGACAGCTCATAAAACAAAAAGAAAAAAACCTAGCCCGACAGCAAGGGCACTAACCTTAAAACTGCGATAACTAATGAATATTGAACGACTTCTATCGCCAGACTGCGTACTTGCCAACGTGCCTGGCGATAGCAAAAAACGTGTATTAGAACTGATTGCACGAACACTCGCCGAGGTTCACCCCGTACTGGATGAAGAGGAAACCTTTGACCGTCTCATTGAGCGCGAGCGCTTGGGCAGTACCGGTATCGGTGAAGGTGTCGCTATTCCCCACTGTCGACTACCAAACTGTTGCGACACGGTTGGCGTACTGATACAGCTTGACACTCCCATTAATTTTGATGCCATTGATGGCCAGCCTGTAGACCTGCTATTTGCATTAGTTGTACCAGAGCAAGCCGCGGAAGCACACTTGATCGCCCTACAAGCTATTGCCGAAAACTTCAGCCAAGCGGACTTTAGAAATAGCCTACGCGCAGCAACCGATAACAAATCACTTTACGAAGCCGCCATAGCGGCCCACTAGCCATTGAGAGCAGCCAAGCAGACTAACTCATTATGAAACTTGTTATCATCAGTGGTCGCAGCGGTTCAGGAAAAAGTACCGCTCTCCACCTACTCGAAGACCTAGGTTATTACTGTATCGACAATATGCCCAGTGGCCTGTTGCCCGCTTTGATCGAAGAGATGCAACGCGAAGGCACTCAGCGCGACGCTATTGCGATCAGTATTGATGCCCGCAACGTGCCGACAAGTCTAGAACGCTTTCCCGATACGGTAGCTGCTATTCAAAGTACCGGTATTGATTACACCATTGCTTATCTGGATGCCGACGACCAAACCATCCTTACCCGTTTCAGCGCTACCCGGCGCAAGCATCCCCTGAGCAATGCCTCCGTATCTCTGGAAGAAGCTATCTGGAAAGAAAGCCTGCTACTATCCTCAATTGGCTCAATGGCAGACTTGAAGATTGATACCAGTAACCTATCGCTTCATCAGCTGCGCGACATCATTAAAAAACAGTTGGCAGAAAACAATGACACCACGCTGGCTTTACTGTTTGAGTCATTTGGTTTCAAGCGCGGCGTTCCTGCCGATGCCGACCTGATCTTTGATGTTCGCTGCTTGCCTAACCCCTACTGGGATCCCGCACTGCGACAATACAATGGCCGTGATCCGCAAATCATCAAATTTCTCGAAGGTCAGCTGATCGTTGAAGAAATGTTTACCGACCTATGCAGCTATCTGGACAAGTGGCTACCACGCTTCGATGCTAACAACCGCAGTTACATGACTGTGGCGATTGGCTGTACTGGCGGCCATCACCGCTCAGTCTACTTAAGCGAGCGACTGGCCAAACACTTTACCGACAAACTTCCTAATGTTCAGGTTCGGCATCGCGACTTGGACGAATAACTGAGAACATCGACCGCTATGATCAAAAGCGAGATCACCATCATCAACAAACTAGGCCTCCATGCTCGCGCAGCTGCTAAACTGGTAAATACGGCGTCAGCCTTTTCCAGCCAGATTCAACTCGGAAATGAGCAGCGTATGGTCGATGCAAAAAGTATCATGTCAGTCATGATGTTAGCAGCCAGCAAGGGGACTACGCTTAATATTGAAGTTGAGGGTCGCGACGAAGATGCCGCCTTAAAAGCTATTGAAGAAATTGTTAACGATAAATTTGGAGAAGGTGAATAAAATCGCCCCAACTCGCATAAGCACACCATGCAAAACCAGTTATTTTAATTACCCACAATATTGGCCGCTCTAATCCAGACCTATACAATTAACCCATCGTTAACTCAGGAATTTAACCACGCGTATGTCTCAGGCTGAAAACGCTACAACGGAAGCCCAAATAGACAACCTCAACCAGGCACTGGACGAGGGCGCCTACGAAGATGCCCGTGAAATTCTTAACGAACAACTCCCAGCGGTAGAAGTTGCTCACCTGCTCGAATCGTCCCCCCCCAAGGAGCGTAATATTCTTTGGGACATGATCGAGACCGATCAAGGTGGCGAGATTCTCCAGCACCTGAATGAAGAAATCAGCGGCGACATTCTCAGTAAAATGGCGCCACAGGAATTCGTCGATGCGACTTCAGGTCTAGATACCGACGACACCGCCGACCTTCTTCAACAGTTACCAGATCAAGTGGTTCAGGAAGTTCTTCGCTCCCTGGACGACCAGAACCGTAAGCTGCTTGAGGCTGTACTTTCCTACCCGGAAGATACCGCTGGCGGCTTGATGAACACCGACACCATTACGGTGCGTCCCGACATTACTTTGGACGTAGTACTTCGTTATCTTCGTATGCACCCGGAAATTCCGGAAATGACCGACAATTTCCCGGTCATCAACCGTGAAGGCAAAGTGCTAGGCCTGCTTGCCGCCACTAAAATCCTGGTCAGCGACCCTAACCTAATGGTCTCGGACATCATGGATACCGAGATTCATACTCTCAAGGGGGATACCTCAGACGTTGATGTTGCTCACCTCTTTGAGCGGCACAACCTTGTATCCGTGCCGGTTGTTGATGATAACGGTGTGTTGCTTGGTCGAATCACCATTGATGACGTGGTTGACGTTATCATTGAAGACGCCGAGCACAGCTTCATGGGCCGTGCCGGTCTGGACGAAGATGAAGATACCTTCGCCCCCATACTCAAGGCAACCCGTCGTCGCACACTGTGGCTATTCATCAACCTCATAACCGCTTTCACCGCCTCCTATGTGATTGGCCTATTTGAAGGCACGCTTGAAAAAGTAGTGGCGCTAGCGATTTTAATGCCCATCGTCGCAAGCATGGGCGGCATTGCCGGCAGCCAGACGCTGACATTGATTATTCGGGGTATTGCTCTAGGCCATGTCACCGACAAAAACTCAAACTGGCTACTCCGGCGAGAGCTGGTGGTCGCCCTACTTAACGGCCTGATTTTATCCTTGATAGTGGCAGTGATTGCCGCCTGGTGGTTCAACGACCCGAAAATGGGGATCGTCATCGCATTAGCGGTTGTTATTAACTTGCTATTCGCAGCACTGGCAGGCGTTTCACTGCCGATGATTTTACGCAAAGCTAAAATTGACCCCGCTATTGCTGGCAGCGTTGTACTAACGACCGTTACCGACGTGGTCGGTTATGTCGCGTTTCTGGGATTAGCGACTATTTTTTACGCCTAACTTTTAAACCGGTTTTCTCCCGCCCCAACACTCGACGCCCAGCCTATGACAGAAAATTTCGAAGAATTTGATGATTTGTCCGACGAAAAAAGTAAAAGCCAAATCAAACGGGAAATGGATGCCCTGCAGGATCTGGGGAAGCGCCTGACACAATTAAATAGCGAACAATTGGATCAAGTGCCCATGCCCGATACGCTGGATAACGCTGTGCGTGAACATCAGCGATTAAAAAAGGGCGAAGCCCTGCGCCGTCAGCTTCAGTTCATTGGCCGTATTATGCGTAATCTCGATGACGAAGAGGTTGACGCGATTAGCCATGCCATCAACGCTTTTGATGCCAGCCAGGTAGAGCATACTCAACGTTTTCATCAGATCGAAAGCTGGCGGGACCGCCTACTTACAGACAAAACAGCGCTAACCGACTACCTGGAACAACACCCCGAAGCTGATGTACAGCACCTACGCCAACTGATTCGCAATGCGCAAAAGGATCAGGCCCAACAGAAAAACCTTGGCAGCTCTCGTAAATTATTCAAATATCTACGCGAAGTGGCCGAGGCCACTGATTAAAAAATGTTAAATCCATGCTCAAAAACTTAACAGGCATTGGGTTTAAAAAGGTTGGTCAATGGTCATTGAGCAATGACGAGCTTAGCTTGGTCATTGAGTCAGAAGAAAACTCCACGAATATTCTCTACTGTTTCACTGTTGATGGCGTCCCAAAATATATCGGAAAAACTATACAACCACTAAAAAAACGAATGTATGGCTACTGTAAGCCATCAAAAAGCCAAAGCACGAATACCAGAAATAACAGTAGAATCAAAAACTGTCTAATTACAGGCAACTCGGTTGAGCTCTACGCTCTCCCCGATAACGGGCTCCTACACTTTGGCCAATTTCACCTAAACTTAGCTGCGGGCCTAGAAGACAGCATTATTGCAATGGTCAATCCAGAGTGGAATTCAATAGGGAAATAACCCTCAATAATTGGGCTAAAAAGTACTCATAAACTTAACTTACTTACCACAAATACGATGATGTTGCGCCACGGGCATACGTTGCCGTATTTCAGCCACACCTGCCAAATCAATTTCAGCACAAATGACACCGGGCTTATCGTCTAAACAGTCGACCACACCACCCCAGGCATCAACAACCATACTATGGCCATAGGAACGGCGCTTTTCTGAGTGTTGCCCACACTGGTTGGGGGCCACTATATAACATTGCGTTTCTATCGCTCGCGCTCTAAGCAAAACCTGCCAATGCGCTTCACCTGTCTTCTCTGTAAAAGCTGAAGGCACGCTGATCAGCTCAGCTCCCCGCATGCGTAGCTGTTGGAACAGTTCCGGGAAGCGTAAATCATAACAGATGGCCAATCCTAGTTTCCCACAGGGTGTATCCACAACAACCAATTGGTCTCCCGGCTCGACGGTATCCGACTCACGATAACTGCCGTAGTCATCGGCCACCTGCACATCAAACAGGTGAATTTTATCGTAGCGAGCAATCTCTTGACCCTGCTCATCCATCACCAAACAGACGGCTCGTACACGGCGCTCTAACAGGCTGCCATCCGGTCGATTGGCGATAGGAATAGAGCCTGCCACCAGCCAAACTGCATATTTCCGCGCTATCGCAGATAACCATTGTCGCAATGTTCCCGCCTCACTATTAGAGGCCTCACGCTTCCCTGCCGGATACGGGTTTTCAATGCCCAGCAACGCAAAATTTTCAGGTAAAAAAAGCAGTTTTGCGCCCTGCTCTACAGCCTGCTTAATCAGCCCTTCAGCTTGATTAAGGTTTTCTGCCATATCGACACTACTATTCATCTGTATAACCGCTAGGGCTGCTTTCATCGTTTTGGCCGTCTCACAGGTTTATCTCGTTGCTGCTTGTTCAAATCATCGCTTTTGAAAAAGCTCGTTAATTTAATCTCTGGATCACGCCACGAACCCGTCACCTTATAATTCACGCTGGTAAAACGGTCAAACATGTCACCAAAGGAACGGTTAAACAAATAAACGGGAATACCAATCTGCGGAAAACCGGCCAAAGTCACCAGCACCGGAATGCTATCCGTAACGGGTAAAACAGCAATAACGTCATGATTAAACAGCTCCCTCCGCAAGTCAGTTGTGCCTTCCACCTTAAATTTTGCTGAAGGCCCTTCAATAACAAGTGGCTCAGTAAGCTGCATGAGTCCATCCTCAAACTCAAACCGGCCTTTGGCCTTATCAAAACTAAAGCCTTTCTCAAATAAATCCGAGAAATCCAGCCTCAACCGTCGCGACAAATTATTAAAATTGAACACGCCTAAAAGCGGTAAGGCTTTCAAATCAATCAAGCGCCCTTCCTTCGACGACATGGCCAACATCCCCTCACCTTCGATCAACGAAAAAGCGCTGGGAGTACCCGGCCAATTTAAATGACCTGAGAAGCGTGTATTTTTAGCTTCAACAGCAGCCGTTAACTGCAACGCTTTAAGTGCACGAGCAACATTCGGAATTTTCACATCACCACGAAACTCGGTACGATGAGCCTTATTTTCGTACACCCAATCTATTTCCCCCGCACCCTGGATACCCTTAAACTCAAAGTTTAACCCCTCAAGCTTGATACCCTTTAACTGCGGACGACTATTAAAAGCCCAGCGTCCATAGGGCTCCTCACCTAAAACCAGCCGCTTAATCTGCAAATCCAACTCTGGCAACTGCTGAGGTACCCAGTCCGCTAGCACGTCGCGTTTACCTCGCGCTTCGTCACTTTTCTGAGCTGTATCTTTGGCTGGCAAGTATAAATAATCAAAGTCGATCCCTAACGGCTTTGCTGTCACCGGGTAATAACTCAAGCGCCCTTTCGCCAGCTCATTATTGAAGCCAATATGCCAATCACCCGCTACCTGTTTTGCATTGATGTGCGTGTTGTCATATTGCTCATCTAGAAAACGCAACTGCTCTACATCTACCGTTACACGGCTAATGTTCGAGAATACAGACGTGTTTTTTATACCACTACGCGCCTCTCTATGACTCCCTAAATCGCCATTCATTAGCTTTTGCCAGCTGCTTAAATCCAATTCCGGTAGCGAACCAAACACATTAATAGCCATACTCGGCTGGTAAGCTAACTGACCAGGCCCAAGACGAATGACACCATCCTGATAGGTGTGATCTTGAAAACGCAGACTATAGCCAAACTTATTGCCATATCTCAGCGTATGTATCTGGGGCTCAGCCAAAGAAAGGTTAAAGCGCAACGGAATAGTATCTGTCACTTGTTTCGTAAAAGGTTCTGGAAGATTAACCTTAAGCCCCTGTAAATCACTTTCAACCGTCAACTCACTGTTAACCTCAGAACCCAGCTTCAATAACGCCTCAAAATCAGTTTCACCGCTGAGTTTCGACAGCACCATACCTGGCACCCAGGGCGACAGCGACATGGCTTTTACCCGGCCCTGAAAATCAAATTCAGTGATGTAACCGGTACCACTTTTCTTCGAACCAATAGCCATTGCCAGCGGAAACCCAAACATACTTGCCTCAACACTTTTGGCTGTCAGCCCTTTCCGACTACTGTAATTAAAAGCCCCGCTAATACTTTCGGCAGCAATGGATAAAGAAGGAATAGACAAACTGGCGTTGTACGATGAAAAATCCAGCTCAACATGACTTTTTCGAAGGTCACTAAAGGGCAAGTCCAAAGCTAGATTACCCTGCATTTGACCTGTAAATTGAAAGTCCTTAGCCAGTTGAAAAACTGTCTTTTGTAACGGTGTATCCGTTAAGGCCCGCCAGCTATCCTTAAGCGGCCCCTTCACCTCCGCTTCAGCTTGAAGGCGGCCGGCACCGCGAGCATCAGAAGTATAATTCGCGTCCAGGTTCTTCAGTTCAAGATCAAAAAAACGTGCATGAGTCGCCGCAACGGCCACATTTCTATCAATGATCTTAACCCCCACATTCGCCTGCGTTAGCTGAGGCCAGTCGGGGTGATAAGAAAAGTCGACCTGCGTTGCATCCACGGCCATTGCCAGCGAGCGAGTTACCGGTGGAGCCCCTTTAGTCACAGCTTGATCTAACACAAAACGAGTTCGCTGCACCTTTCCCGCACTAAAGGCCTGTGCTAGCCAATCGCCAAGTTTCGGAGGAATAACAACATCCGGCACAAATGTCATTGCATCAGGTAAATGTGCATTCTCCAACCCAATTAACAATCCAAGCCGCGGTTCAAACTGCCCCTTAGAGCTAACAAAACTGAACTGGCCTGCAACATCTCCAACCGGGCCACTCAGTTGTAAATTCCGCCCATTTAGCCAGAACACGCTGTCTTCAAGCCGCCAACTAACCACACCGCGCGCATTCTTAAACAGCCATATATCGCTAAACACTTTGGGGAATTGCATCGCAAGGTTTTCAGTATCAAAATCAACTTCTCCGCCATCCGAACCAACCTTTAGGTAGCCATTAACCCCGACCAAAGTAGGTGCTCCCTTCCAGGCCGCAGCGGCCACATTGGCCATCCTGGCACGAAAATTAAAGTCAGGTATTTTCACCCCAGTATCGAGCGGATAGTCAAAGTGAGCATTTTGCAATTCACCCGATGGCCGTAACACGGCTAACACATCTCGTATTTTTTCTGGCAGGCTATTGGTCGCCATAAGCGCCTGAGTCAGTGGCTGTAAAGCGACTCGATCAGCCCACACATGAGCGACTTTCCCTTGCTCCGTCTGACGCATAACAATACGCCGTTGGGCTGGCTCAAACCGCTGCTCCCCCCATTCAAAGGTGAACTCATCAAGACTCAACTGCCAATCTTCACCTTGCTCGGGGCGCCCTCTCTGCCAAAAAAAGTTGCTTTGTAAGGACTCAAACGCCGCAAAATCGCCAGAACTCTCGCCTAGCCTGACTTCTGGCAATTCAACTCGTCCACGCACGTCCAGCAATTGCTCATTTGCCCATTCAAACCACAGCTCGCCACCCAGCATCAGACTATCAATCTGCTGTGCCTGCATCGGCAATTTATTAACTAGGAAAAACCAGTCGACTAACTGCACCGGCGGCGCAGAAAAATAACCACGCATTTGAAAATTCTGGTTTCCAGGGCGACCATAACTATTAACCGCAAACTGCAAAGGACCGTTAACCAAGCCCTTTGGCCGAAGTGAGCCCTGACTTGAACAAACTTGAGAGCCACATTTAAGAACCCACTGAGGAATTTCCAGCGCCTTTTCCTCAGCCTTATTCGGTTTGAGGTTTATTTTCAGTTGCTTAACAAGTAGCTGTTCTTGCAATAACAGCCAATCAAGGGGGTTAGCCTTTTTGCCACTGGCTGGCATACCCACAAAATGCCAGTGACCATGACTGTCCTGAGCAAGCTCTAGTTGAGCTCCTTCCAAAACGAGTGAAGAGAAAATTACTTTTTTCGACAACAGGCTGGCTAGCGCATCCAGTCGCATGTCGATGCGCTCAATATTCAAAGCGGGATTAAGGGCTTTCTCAGCACCAGGATCGGGGGCCAGAGAAACCCCTGTCAATTTGATGGTGGGTTGAAACCCCTGCCAGCCCCCCTGCAAGCTTTGCGCACTAACTCGCATTCCCAATCGCTCGCTGAGTGTCGCTTCAATACTCTGCTGATAGTCGCCAAGGCGCGGCATGACCATGCGCCCAATACTGACATAGGTGGCCACTAGCACCAGCACTGTAATCAGCGAGGCCCATAGATAACGGGAGAGCTTAGCGCCCACTTTGGTGACTGGCATATTGCTTCAATGCTCTAACAAAAGTAGTCTGACTTAAATGCTCGCGGTGAGTTCGACGTCTAACGGAACACCACATCAAATTCAGACTGCGAATACATTACCTCGGCTTGTACTTTGATGTTTTTATTAATGAAAGCTTCTAAATCGGCAATACTCGACGATTCCTCTTCCATCAACTTATCAGCCACCGATGGCGATGCCACCACCAAAAAACTATTGGAGTTATAGGTCCTCGCCTGTCTCACAATTTCGCGAATGATTTCGTAACAAACTGTTTCGGGGGTTTTAACCGTACCAATCCCCTGACATTCCGGACAGGTTTCGCAGAGTATCTGTCGCAGATTTTCGCGTGTACGCTTGCGTGTCATTTCAACTAAACCAAGATCAGACATGCCAATAATGTTAGTTTTAGCATGATCCTTTTCCAGCGCCTTTTCCAACATCCGCATCACCTGCCGCTGATGTTCAGCTTCTAGCATATCAATGAAATCGATAATAATAATGCCGCCTAAATTGCGCAATCGAAGCTGACGCCCTATCGCGTGAGCCGCCTCCAGATTGGTTTTAAAAATAGTTTCTTCAAGGTTACGGTGTCCAACAAAGCCGCCGGTATTAACATCAATGGTTGTCATTGCCTCGGTCTGATCAAACACAAGGTGCCCCCCGGACTTCAACGCGACGGTACGGTCTAACGCCTTTTGAATTTCATCTTCGGTGTTATAAAGGTCAAAAATTGGGCGCTCTCCCTGATAGAGCTCAACCCTGTCTTTTAACTCCGGGACGTAGGTAGTAATAAAGGACTGAATGCGCTGGTAGCTTTCCTGGGAATCGACACGTATTTTTTCTAAATCAGGACGAATCAAGTCACGCATAGTTCGCAGGTATAATGGCAACTCTTCATAAACTGCCGATGGGGTTGGTTCAGTCTTAATTTTCCCCTGTACAACATCCCACAATTTTTTTAAAAATCGAATATCCGCTTTAATCTCGTCCTTACCAACACCTTCGGCAACAGTACGCACAATAAAGCCTGTACAGCGCTCCATGCCAACTTCCTCAGCACACTCTTGAACCAATGCTTTGAGTCGCTCTCGCTCTGCCTCGTCCTCAATACGCTGAGAAACGCCTATGTGTTGAGTACGAGGCATATACACGAGATGACGTGAGGGTAGAGAGAGATGAGTAGTCAAGCGCGCACCTTTCGTGCCAATCGGGTCTTTAATCACCTGCGCAATAATTTGTTCGCCTTCACGCAATACACTACTAATATCATCGGTATTTTTTTCGCGCTGCTCCATTCCATCTTCATTCAATACAACAATATCTGCTGTGTGAATAAATGCTGAACGCTCTAGCCCCATCTCAACAAAGGCCGCCTGCATACCTGGCAATACACGGACTACTTTGCCCTTATAAATATTACCGAACAAACCCCGTTTACTGGCGCGCTCTATATACATTTCCTGCAACATGCCATTTTCTAAAACACCAACGCGGGTCTCCATCGGTGACACGTTAATCAAGATTTCTTCGCTCAAAATAGCATCCTTATCTACTCAGTCTTTTCAGGCCTATAAAGCACCTTTTCTAAGCTAATTGACCATAAAATTATACTGCGACAGTAGCACACCACCCAGCGTGAAGGTAGCCTGAGCCAGAGCGCTTTTTGAGTAAAATAACAAGGAGGGGGAAAAGAGTAAGAGCTGCAGGCAAGCCCGCAGCTCTTCAAGGGGTAGTAGGCCAGCTGGGGCCCACATTAACAACAAAGGAGCAAACAATATAAGTTTGCATACCTATTTAATTAGGGCACACACTAAAACTTCAAGCCCTTAATTTTCTTACCTTACATGCCTAAGTAAGCTTGGCGCACGTGATCGTTATCCATCAAAGTACTGGCCTCACCATCAAGGGAGACAAAACCCGTTTCTAGCACATAAGCATGCTTAGCTAATTCAAGCGCCAGCTCAGCATTTTGCTCTACCAGAATAATGGCAACTCCCTGCTTATTGATATCAACAAGGATCTTAGCGATTTCCTGAATAATAATCGGAGCCAAACCAAGTGAGGGCTCATCAAGCATCAGCAGTTTTGGTCGTGACATCAATGCTCGACCAATAGACACCATCTGTTGCTCACCACCACTCATACTACGCGCCATTTGCGTACGTCGTTCCAGAAGGCGAGGGAAACGCTCAAAAATTTCCTCAAGGTCTTTTTCGATTTCCTCTTTATCATTACGGATAAAGGCGCCTAGGCGTAAATTCTCTTCGACGGTCAAGTCTTTGAAGATACGCCTGCCCTCAGGCACATGAGCAATACCCAGTTTAAGAATTTTGTCTGCTGAAAGCTTATCAATACGCTGCCCCTGATAAGTAATCTCGCCCTTACTGGGGTGCACTAAACCAGAGATAACTCGTAGCGTAGTACTTTTTCCCGCACCGTTTGAGCCAATTAACGTGACAAAACCACCTTCAGGGACTTCAATATCAATCTTTTTAACCGCTTTGATGTTTTTGTAACTAACTTCAACATCTTTCATTGTTAACATCATGTTAAGAACCCCCACCCAAATACGCTTGAATCACCTTTTCATTGTTACGTATTTCCTCAGGTGTGCCCTCCGCCAGCAGACTACCGAAGCACAGTACCGTCAGGTAACCACACAACCCCATGACCGCTTTCATGTCATGCTCAACCAACACGATAGTAATACCTTTATCCTGCAGTTTGCGTGTTAAGTCCATCATATGGTTCGTTTCTTCCGGGTTCATACCGGCAAAAGGCTCGTCCATTAATAACACTTTAGGATCAGCATTGAGCGAGATTGCCATCGCCAACGCACGCTGTGAACCCAACGGTAACTCGGAAGCCAGCTGATCTTTACGATCCGCTAACCCCATGAATTCCAGCACGTCCATTGTCTTTTCAGCGGCTATTTTCTGTCGTTGTCGATCAGAGCCAAAAATCGCTGAAAAGAGGTTACTGCGAGCAGTCATATGACAACCAACTAAAGCATTTTCAAAAACGCTCATCTCGTCAAACAGCGTCGTTTCCTGAAAGGTTCGAACCAACCCCATTCCTGACACTTTACAAGGGTGGGCCCCTGCAATATTTTGGCCATCGTAAATAACTTCACCTTTAGTCGGGGTATAAAAACCAGCAATGTTTTTAAACATCGTGCTTTTACCTGCGCCGTTAGGCCCAATCAAACCACGAATCTCACCCTTCTCTACCGAAAAACTAACATCATTCAGGGCCGTCAAACCACCGAACTGTTTTGTGACGTTTTTGACTTCTAATAAAGCCATCAGTCTCCTCCAAATAATCCAGTCATGAGCTCCGAATTAGTGTATTAATTCGGAGCATCAATAAATTGTTATTAAGCGTTCTCGCCACTGCTTTTCGAAAAGAACCTTTTCCCGATACCTTCCAGGCCTTCAGGCATGAAAAGAATTGAAGCAATCAAAACGGCACCATAAACGGCAGGCTGAACCGCAGGGTCTACAATCCCCGAAGCTCGCAACCCTTGGTCAAATACCGTCAAAACAACCACTCCAATTATTGGGCCAACAAAGCTGGCGTAGCCGCCCACAATTACCCAGATTAATACGAAGACCATCACTCCAATGCCAAATTGGTGTGGAGTCACAACCCCCAAATAATGCACTTTTAGCGCCCCGGCAATACCCACAAAAAAAGAACCAACTATTAGTGCCAGAGACCGGTATTTCCAGGTATCAACCCCTACCGACTCAGCCAAGGGAGCTTTCCAATGCACGGCATTAAGCGTCAAACCAACACGCGATTTCTCAATGCGATAGAGAATGAACAAACTAATGGTGACAATGATCAGCGTCATATAGAAGTAAGGAATCGGCTCATAGAAATCGATGTCTCCCAATTCTGGCGGCGGTAAATTATTGATACCGCTACTACCTCCAAACGGATCAATAAAGTAAATCCACACCAAACGAATTGCTTCGCCAGCAGCAAAGGAGCCAATCAGAAAATAAAACTGTGTCATCCTAAAGAGCGGGAAACATAACAATGCAGCAATAGTTGCAGCAGTTAAACCTGCGATAGGCATAGATATCCAAAACGGAAAACCCGCCATCTTGGACAGCATGGCACTGGCATACGCCCCAACACCCATCATGACAACATGGATAAGCGACCACTCGCCCGTCAGCGTAACAAGCCTATAACTCACTACAACAAGTACGTTAACCGCCAGGAAAATCAACAAGTCCTGGAAGTTATAAGCAAGGAAGTGAGGAAGCGCGACCAAGCCAGCTAGAATAACGATGCAAATTATGAGATTTTTTATAGACATATTATTCACTCACCTTCACGCCCATAATACCGGTCGGTTTGATAATCAGAACCACAACCATAATCAACAACCCACAAATTGTTGCCACGGTACCGTTGAAATAAGCCGTCACAAAGGTATGGAATGCCGCATAGATAAAGGCGGCTGCTACAGCGCCAGACAGGCTACCCACACCACCCACAATTGTCACAATGAATGCTGTAATGATGACATTGTGGCCCATGTGCGGAGTAATGTTTTGCAAGGGTGCCATCAGCGCACCGGCTAGACCAGCCATAGCTGCACCAACACCAATCGCAATCATCGAAATACGATTAATGTTAATTCCTTGCAACGCTGAAGCTTCTCGATCCAGGGCCACCGCACGCAACGCCCATCCCAACTTAGTTTTCGTTAAGAAGAACCAAAGCACACCGAGTGAAGCAATCGCGACTCCCAGGCTGAACAAGCGCTGCATAGGAATGCGCAAAGACTCCCCGATTTCAACAATCTGGTTGAAGGGGGGCGCAACTTGTTTAGCAGGACCTGTGCCACCGACTTCGTGAGCAATCACCTGCAAAATAAACAGCACGCCAATTGAGCAAATCAACCCCGCTAGAGGGTCCGTTCTATTCGGTCGAAAGAGAAATCGCTCCATCACTAAGCCGATCATCATAGCGATGATGATGGCAACAGGTATTGCGATTAAGAAAGGGACATCATTTTGGGCGTGAAGTAGCCATACTGTATAAGCACCGACCATTACCAGCTCACCATGAGCAAAGTTCACTACACCCATCACACCAAAGATAAGTACAAGCCCCACAGCCCAAAGGGCAAAGAAACCACCCTGAATAAGACTATTTACTATTGATTGGAGAAACAGCTCCACAACATCACCCGCTTTTTATTATTTAGTGGAAAAAAAAGGGCCCCTCCACTAGGCGGTGCCCCTTTTTATTTGCATCGAACCAACTAAACCGTGCGCAAACCAAGATCCTGCATTTTGCGCTTAAGGATATCTAGGTTCTTATCCAACCATGCGCCCACGTCACGGAACTCAACAATACGTGCTCGCCCATTCTGCATAGTCACTACCGGCCATCTACCGACAACACAATTGTCCAAACCATACAGATCTTTACCCCACCATTTACCAGTACCGAACACATGAGGAGGGTTGGGGTTAGCCTTCATCGCAGCCAGCACATCCATTGGCTCAATTGAGCCTGCTGCCTGAGCCGCAGACACCCAAGTTACTAAATTTGCGGGATATTCCCAGGCTACTGCAGACCACTGTCCAGGATAATCTTTTTGGAAAGTATCCCAGAAACCACTTGGGTCTGGGAAAAGAATATCGTCACTTTGCAGTGCTGGATCATCAAAGTCAGGGAATTGGAAAATAATGCCTTCAACAAACTCCTTACTTGTTTTAGCGATGACCTCATCATAAAGGTCTAGGGTACAGGAAATAATTTTCCCCTCGTAACCTTGGTTATACAGCGCTTCAATCAATGGCGTGGTATAAACATCCGTCGCCATACAGAAAATGTCTGGTTTACTAGCCAGCAAGCCCTGCACAATCGGCGCAAAGTCGGTTACATCGAAGCCATGGAAGTTTGTATCCAGCACCTCTATGCCCCTCGCCTCAAAAGCCGCTTGATAGACAGCTGCTGATTGCTGGCCATACTCAATATCGTTAGTTGTTACAATAACGGCTGATTTTGCATCTGGGAAGTTATCTGCCAACCAGTCCACACCGGTACAGTTATAAAGTGGGTGAGACTCACTCGGTGCAACCAAGTTAGACGTATCAGGCGTAATATCAGACGGAAGAAGCGTACTAACCAGCATCTTATTACGCTGCGCTCGCCCAATAATTGAGCCTACCGTTGAGCCGCCCAGCATCATAATCATTGCTGCATCATCGTGACGCAAAGTGTTATAACCTGTGATCGCTTTTTCAGTATCGTAGCCATGGTCATAACCAACCGGCTCGATCATGTAAGTTTCGCCACCGATTTCAACGCCGCCCGCTGCGTTAATATTATTGGCAACAATATTACAGCCGTATAGACCTGGGAGCCCCCAGGGAGCGTAATCGCCTGTCATTGGAATATTGAGACCGATTTTTACGGTCTTTTGACCAGCGAGTAGCTGAGTTGAAAAGCCAGTTCCCGCGACAGCAATACCTGCTGCCGTACCACGTAATAGATTTCTTCGAGTAATGCCCATCTAACAATCTCCTTGGATGTTACAGATAAGAAATGGCGCTTATTTTTTATTTATTGCGCTCTTTTAATACTTCGAAAATTAAAGTCAATGTCATTAAACAAAAACTTTCATTCATACTCCGCCTGCCTTATCGACAAATCAATTACCTGGTATAAGTACCACCTTATAGGTATTCCCATGCATTTTAACACCTATCCGAGATAAATCTCGCGATAGAAAAAAACCCATAGTAATAAGTATTTCAGTCGATAAGAACAAGCATTAGAACCCCAAAACCTTCAGCTGATCACCTGATTTACGGGATGTTGAGAGATTAACGTCCAATCATGAATATGACTGTTAAGAAGTGTGAATAACGGAAACTAGCTATTAATAATGACTATTTATCTAGGAAGGAAATCAACCTGATAACAGAGTTGATTTAATGATAAAACAAACGAAAAAAAGCAATTATTATCACTTTAAACGAATACAGCCCGCTTAAAAGCGGGCTGTAAACGAAGACATCTAAAACTAACCAGCAAAATACTGGTTAGAAAAACATCACTTTTTACTCGAAGTGAGTAACAAGCTCATCGGCAATCTCAAAGATATCGCCAACAATACCGTAACGAGCAATACTGAAGATAGATGC
The DNA here is from genome assembly GCA_001593685.1 of Gammaproteobacteria bacterium F7. Taxonomy (GTDB): domain Bacteria; phylum Pseudomonadota; class Gammaproteobacteria; order Pseudomonadales; family IMCC2047; genus IMCC2047. The sequence continues at coordinate 18,896 of LUKI01000024.1, read as the reverse complement.
TTCTGGGTCAGTATTAACAGCGATGATGTTATCAACGTGCTTCATACCAGCCTGGTGCTGTACAGAACCGGAAATACCCAGTGCCAAGTACAGTTTACACGCAGCAACGACCTTACCGGACTGCCCAACCTGACGAGATTTAGGCAACCATCCGCTATCCGCGATTGGGCGTGAACAACCCAGTGTCGCGCCAACAGCGTCAGCCAACTCAGAGAACTGCTCAACGTTATCTTCTTCGGCGATACCACGACCGATAGACAGCATGAATTCAGCTTGAGTGATGTCAACGTCACCTGTTGCAGGTGGCTCGATGAACTCAACGTGAGAGCTGTTAGCTGTAGCTGATGCGTCCAAAGAAGAAACAGCCGGGCTGGAAGAACCTTCAGCAGGCTTCCAAGTACCACCACGAACTGTTACAACAACCGTGCTCTTACCTGGGAAGTCGATTTCAGCGTGTACTTTTTCTTTGTACATAGCGCGAGTTACAACCCACTCACCGCCTTCGTTAGCAATACCAAATACGTCTGTTGCAAAGCCGTAGTTGCCTGTTGCGCCCAGCGCAGGCGCGAAGCCCCAGCTGTCAACGCTGTGTGGCAGCATAACCAGAGAAGGTGAACGTGCAGCAATCAGTGCTTCAACAGCCGCTTTCCACTCATCTGGCTGGAAGTTAGCGCTAGCAGTCGGAACCGTTACAATTTCATCAACACCTTCAACGCTAACAGCGCCGGTCAGATCAGCGGCATTTGCACCGATCAGAGCTACAGTCACAGAAGAAGCGCCTGCTTCTTTAGCGGCAGCAATCAGTTCCAAAGATACAGGACGTAATTCGCCTTGACGGTGTTCCGCAATTACTAAAATATCGCTCATTTTTATGCTCCTGATAACTCTTTAAGGATTTCAGCCAGACGTGCAGCCTGCTCAGCAGGTGTACCTTCGATCAGCTCTGCTTGACCTTTTTCTGGAACAAATACTTTACGCACGCGAGAAACGCTGCCAGCTTCGCCGACTTCATCATCAGACAGACCCAGGTCGCTGTGAGAAATTTCGTCCAGAGGCTTACCAGCTGCTTGCTTAATACCACGCAGAGAAGCGTAGCGTGGCTCATTGATACCCAGTTGGATAGTCATAACAGCAGGACAGTTAACTGTGATCTTTTCTTCCAGACCACCTTCCAGCTCACGGTTAGCAGTTGCAGTAGAAGCGCCAGGAGTGTATTCCAGTGCGTTCACAACGGCAGCGTGTGGCCAGCCCAGCTGTTGTGCAACAGCTACACCAGTTTGTGCGTAAGCGTTATCAGCGGCTTGTACACCCATGAAAACCATATCAGGTGCTTCTTTCTCAACAACCTTAGTCAGGATGCGAGCAATCGCTACTTGATCAGAACCTTCGATCGCATCATCCCATACACGGATCGCACGATCAGCACCTTTACCCAGGCACTTACGAAGCTCATCTTCAGCATCGTCAGGACCTACTGTCACAACAACGATTTCCCCTTCGTCACCGTTGTTTTCGCGAATTTGCAGGGCAGTTTCCAGTGAGTAGTCATCCCACTCATTGATCTCGTAGTCACAGAAGTCGTGATCTACGTCTTTGCCATCGTCACGAATCTCGAAATCATCATCGAGATTGGCAACCTGCTTAATAGCTACGAGTATTTTCATACTTACTTTCTCCAATCAAAAAAAAACACCTAAGAAAGAGCACTCCAAATCATTAAACTTGAATTGCCTTCCCCTATTTCCTCCAAACACTTACGCCGTGGCCTGACAGCGAACGGCTAGAGCTTTTCCTGCGGTATACCGCACCTGCGGTTCAGGATCCTTCAACAAAAACCAGAGGTTTTCAGTCAAACAGTTTGGATGTCCTGATAAAATTGCCCGATTTAACGGGTAAGGATCATCCTGTAATTTCATTAATGCTTCATCCGGCACATTGGGATTAACAATGACGGACCGTCGCACATCACGATTATCGTGCTCTGCTATGGCTAACAGCACGTCTTCGCTAGTACCAGGATTTCGACCAACGGCCGATATCACATCAATATCATCATCTTTTTCTAAGCCGACCAAAATATGTCGAGCTAAGTCTTCACGCAAAGCCACACCGGCTCTTACCCAAGAATCTTCATCCTTTGCAAGACGCTCAAGAATATAGTCCGGACAGCTACGATTACGCCCTACGGCACGCCGAACTTCCATCACTTCATCCTGTGACAGCTTTTGCAACACCGAATCACTAGCCGCTGGCTGCCTGGCAACCCAGCGTCGCACCCAGTGATCCTCATCATCAACCAGCCCATCAACGATCTGTGTCGATAGATCCTGACGCTTAGCTTCTGTACGACGCACACGTATAGATGGGTCATCAGCGCTGCCCAAATGATCGTCCTCAAGCACCGCATTACCAATAGCGGCAGAACGAACAAGAGGGTCTTCATCCTTCATCAGCAACAACAAGCAGTCTGTCGTTAAGGTCTCATTCGCTGCCAGCTTGCGCCGAACAAGAACGTCTTCATGCTGTAATGCTTGTTCCCGAAGCTCTGGCGGACAAGCCATATGTGCGGCAACCTCGCCTTGCACAAACTTGTCACCTTCATTCCATAACTGCGTTAATAGCTCACAGTCAGCATTAGGATTAGCAACAATCCCTTTCTTTTCAGCCGAAGAGCTGCCAACAACCAGCTCTTTCAAAAGGTTGACTGGTGTATTGCTATTAGTACAAAGAGCCGCACGGAGAACATCATTTCCTTGCCACTCAATCTCTTCCAGCACCTCCACCGGCGTACGTCGATGTCCAGCAATATTCTTAATAACTGCTGGAGATGCGCCTTCAAATAGTTTTGCTAACAACTCTGGCGATAAAGCAGGATTTTTTGAGAGCCGCAACTTCAGCTGCTCGTCATTTTCATCCACTAATAACGCCAGTATTGTCTGTGGTGTGTAAGGTGCGGCCGCAAAGGTTAATTTCAAGCGCTTACGCTCAAAAATAATCTTTTCCAGCGAGACCCGAGACTTCTCGTCGGCAAAAGGGTGCAGTGCCAAGGCGACATAAGGGTCGCCCTGACTAACTGCAAACTCAATCAACGATGTTAAGTCCAGGCTCTCAGCCATTTAGGCATCACCACCTTTGTTTTCTTCTTTAGCTGGCTCTGCTGCAGCTTCAGCAGCAGGAGCTTCTTCTTTCGCAGGAGCTGGGGCAGGCTCTTCCACCTCTTCAGGTGCATCAAGAGTCATGCGCTCCGCAACCAGCTCGATCAGCTCTTTAACAACCATCTGCTTATCAGCACCGGTTGATTTCACCGCATCTTCCATCATGGTCATACACTTAGGACAGTTCACAACCAGCGTATCAACACCTTCCAGCGTCATCGCTTCCTTAGCGCGGTTTTCAGATGGTTTTTCCAGCTCAATCGGATCAGCATGCCAGATACGACCGCCACCAGCACCACAACAGAAGGAGTTATCACGTGAACGAGTCATCTCGATCAACTCAACACCCATCTCTTTCAGCGCTTGACGTGGTGCATCATAACCCTTGTTATAACGACCCAAGTGACATGGATCGTGGTATGTCGCTGTCGCATCAATTTCTTTATCCAGCTTAATGGTGCCATCAGACAACATACGCTGAATCATAGCACTGGCGTGCTCGATATCGTATTTACCACCAAACTCTGGATACTCATTTTTCAGCGTATTGAAAGAGTGTGGATCAGTCGTCACGATACGGTTGAACTCGCAGCCTTCTAACGTCGCAATATTGTTTTCAACGAGGTGCTGGTACAAGCCTTCTTCACCTACACGACGCACGTCGTTACCCGCAGACATTTCTTTCTCGTATAAAATACCGAAGTCAACACCTGCAGCATTCAGAATTTTAGCGAAGTCCTGAGAAACTTTTTGTGAACGCGGATCAAATGACGCGTAGTCACCCACGAACCACAACACATCAACAGGTTCTTTAGCTGCGTTCTTAATTTTGAAGTCCAATTTCTTAGACCAGTTAGGACGCTTACGCTTGTTATCACCGAAGGAGTTACCACTCTTATGCAGCGCCTGCAACGCAGTTTGCAGCATTGGGTCAAAGTCGCCCTCTTCGATCAATGCACGACGCATTTCAACAATCATCGGCACGTGCTCAATACCCACTGGACAAATTTCCACACAGGCCGCACAAGTACGGCAGGCCCACAAGGTCTCGGAGCGAACCTGATTCATACCCGTACCCAGAGCACGCAGGTCTTCTTCGTTTTCAGGCATTGATTTGCCTTCTAACTTCTCTTCAGCCAGTTCACGCAGTGTCAGAACAAAATCACGCGGAGATAATGGATAACCCGTTGCGTTAGCAGGACAAGCTTCATGACAACGGCCACACTTGGTACAAGCATCCAAGTGCAACAGGTTTTTAAAGTTAAAGTCCGTCAGCTTGCTGTAACCGATCTTATCCTGATCCATATCCACTTCAGGCAGACGCTGAATTGGCAGATCGGAACGAACTGCCAATGATCCCATGGCAGTGAAAACGTGCTTGATCTTGGTGCGCGGAATAACAGCAATAAACGTCAGCGCGATCAGGCCATGGAACCACCACAGGTACATACGGGTAGTTGATGCAGCGTCAGAGGTCATACCAACGCCCTGCAGGATCTCGGCGATAACGTTACCAACTGGAGACCACCAGCGGTAATCGTAAACAGTGCTATCCGCTTGCAGCCATACCAGGCGTACTGCTTCGAGAATGAAGCCGGTGATTGCGATAATAATTAAGGACCACAGAAACACCCAGTCTTCACGCTTATACTTCATGCGGCTAAAGTCAGGATCTTCAGGGCTTCGATCAGGACGAGTGTAGTCCAGTTTTGGCAACGCCAGCCACTTACGGCGATACATCATGTACAGCAGACCGCAAATCAGGCCTAAACCGGCGATATCTACTGTCAACGAGAACCAAAGATAGAAAGAACCGTACCAGAACGTCAGACCAAACAAGGGTTTAGTAATATCTTCTTGCAGGGTGATGATACTGGTTGCAATAAAGCATATTGCAAAACCATAAAAGATCATCATATGGGCTTTACCTGCACTGGTGTCGCGGCGCTTCAGGGTACGATGCAGCAATACATCGGTGACCATTTTCCACGCTTTTGCGCCCATCTCAGGCAGAGTCGGAAATTCTTTACCACGCTTATACTTACGGATCTCCACGTAACAGCCATAACCAAAATAGGCTAAAGCCGAAAGCCCGATAATATAAAACGAAACTGTCATCCAAAGAGGAAAATCCTGGAACAGTATTCGGGTAACTTGCTCAGAATTATGTGCTGGATCGATCATAATCTACGGTTCCCTAACAAATGAGAAACATAACACCCTTCAGATACCAGGCGCCCCACTCAAGCGCACCGACATCGTCACAAGGACGTCAGTCAAAACTTAAATTTACTTATTATTAGCAGCTCTTTTATACGCTACTTTTATGATGAGCTTTTATCTCAAAAAAACCAAAAGCTCTTTTGGGCTGCACAGTCACCATTGCTTTTAAAAAAACAAGCACATACACAACTGTTAGACCAAATATTCTAACGCTTATCCACTTCAAAATAAACGAGGCGCGACATAATACCCCCCTCAAAAAACAAGATAAAGTACTAATTAGCCACTTACGACAATCCACACCTCAAGTTACTCTCAGAAACCCAACAAAAATCGCCCGCAATCAATTACTTTTAAGCTTAATCCAGCTAAAAAAATGGGACGGTATTTTCATACCGTCCCATAGGCAAAAGATTGCCAGCTTGCAGAGATCTATACCTTGTATTCGATCTCGTGATTGCTGCCAGGAATATAAGCCTGACCCCAAACATGAACCTCACGCTTGTATGGCAGCGGATACTGAGGATTCTCTTCCTCAATTTCACGCGCAATACGATGACCGTCAAAGGTTGCATCAGCAATCAGCTTAGGTGCCCACGCATCACCAATGACATAAACGCCCTTGATGTCGTTAGCAGCCCACTCGTCTTTACGCGCTTTCAGCTCGTTATACAGACCAACATTAGAGGTACGGCCTGTTACCACGATCAGCGTATCGAACTCATGCCATTTGTGGGTTGTGTTCTCGTTACGAGGCAGGTTACCTGGACCACGATATTCACGAACCGAACCTTCACCGTACAAGCTGTAAAGCTCAATACGACCTTCCTGTACTTCAGAAGCCCAAACATCACCGATAATTTCGATTTTTTGTTCGTGCATCATACGGTGCAGGTTTGGATGCTCAAGCGTGAACTCCATATAACCGCCAACTGAAACACCACTAGCGATTGTCACTTCGTGACCCGCTTTGGCCATTTTTTCAGCCAGACTTGGCGCCATGTAGTATGGGTCAGCGTTAAGAATCATCACACGCTTACCAATTTCTTTCTTACCTTCAAAGACTTGCTCTGGGGTCAGAATGTAAGGCAGATCAGCATCAATACCAACAACTGGCTCTTTAGTCAGAGCGTTAAGGCCGTTGGTATTCCAGTGTGCACCTGTTGCGATAATAACCTTATCAGCACCGTACTCAAGAATATCATCGGCAGTCAAAGGCTTAGCACCAAGGGCCAACTGAGACTGTTTGCTCTTCTTCATTAATTTTTCTAGCTGGAACTCACGGTAATCACGGTGATAGCTCCACTCAGCCAAACCTGGCAGCGTCGCAACATCATTAACGTAACCACCCACTTTCTCAGCCTTATCAACCAGGTGAACTGTGTAGCCGCGCTCCAATAGAACACGTGATGCTTCAGCGCCCGCAGGGCCTGCACCAACAACCAGGAAGGAGTCATCTGAACCCGCTTTCTGGAATTTCTCAGGGTGCCATCCGCGACGGTACTCTTCACCAGCAGTCGCATTCTGAGTACAGATCATTGGAGGACCACCGATCTCCCAACGAGAAATACAAACGTTACAACCGATACAAGTACGGATGTCTTCTGGACGACCTTCGTCAATCTTATTTGGCAGGTATGGGTCAGCGATAGAAGGACGCGCCGCACCAATAATATCCAGCTGACCAGAACGAATAACGCCAGCCATAACCTCTGGATCAGTGAAACGACCAACACCCAGTACAGGCTTAGTAGAAGTCTGAGTAACATACTTCTGCCAATCCAGCTGATGACCAGTTTTGTAGAAACGAGATGGACCAGCATCTTCACCCCATTCTGCGATGTCACCAACGTTAACATCCCACAGATCAAGGTATGGGTCAGCCAGCTCAACGAACTTCAGACCTTCTCTCTCAACTTCAACACCTGCATCACCATACAGAGTATCAACAGCGAAACGAGTTGCGATCGCACACTCATCACCAACAGCAGCCTTAACTTTATCCAGAGTCTCAATCCAGAAACGCGCACGGTTTTCGAAAGAACCACCGTAAGCATCAGTACGCTTGTTGTAATAAGGAGACAGGAATTGCAACGGCAGGTAAGAGTGAGAGCCGTATACATAAATAATGTCAAAACCGGCATCACGCGAACGCTTCGCAGCATCTACGTAGAACTGTTGAACCATCTGGATATCATCCAGATCCATTTCCTTACAGTAGGTCATGGTTTCAAACTCAGAAGCCAGCTGGCTAGGTCCACGAGCTGTTTGACGTGTTTCCATGCCTGGCGCGTGTGCACCACCGTACCACAGTTCAACACCACACAAAGAACCATGCTTGTGAACTGCTTCAGTCATGGCACGCAGGTTGCGAACATCACCTTCATCCCAAATACGCGCAGAAACACGGTGACAGTCATCAGACTCAGGGTGAATAGAAATGTACTCGGTGTTAACAGCACCCCAACCACCTTCACACTTCAGCGAACGGTGAGCAGCCTGAAAACCAGGACGGTCTGTACCAGCACCAATACAGTGCGGCACCTGGTAAAAACGGTTACGGAGCGTTTTCGGACCAATTTCAATTGGTTCAAACAAAATATCGTACTTAGGATCGCGAGCCATCTCTGACATCCCCTCTTTATGTTTTATCATGTAATTGAGCGAGTCGTGTTAAACTTGCCTAGCAACTAAAACACAAACACTCTATTTGCCAAACTTCTAACTCTCGCACCGTTTCCGGACGGAAACACTGCGCTTAGCACCAACCATATTTAAGCCACACCTCTGCGGCCACCCCAGCAAAACTGGACTTGGCGGAACCATCAAACAATCTTAGGCGGACCGCTAAAAACCGTCAATCTAACAGTTTGTATACCACCGACAAGCCTGCGGAATAACCACAACCACAGCAGCATAGGTAGCAAAACAAACAAAAACTACCTATTTATGAGTAGTTTTTGTATTTCAACTAACCCAGACAGCGGTTTAAAGGTAAACTCACCCCAACCCAACCTCAGAGGAACAACCATAATGCATTACCGGAAAACTTGCACGCTAGCACTTGCACTTTTACCCAACTTATCATTCGCACAAACCGATCAAATCAACTGCAAAGAGTTTGCCGCCCAACAACTTAAAGAAATAAAACAAGAGCACTACGGCGTCTTGACCCGTGACGAGACCATTCTGGCAAGAGATGTGGCAGAGAGAAGCTGCCGAGCGCTTTTTGACACTGTCGAAGAAGAGCGGGCAGCCATACAAGCCTACCAACCAAACAGATCTGAAAAGGAACACTGGTGGGAAAAGGATGACAAAACCAAACCCAATATCAAAAAAGCACAACAAAAAGGCGGAAAATAAACAACCATACCAAATTTTAGACAAAAAAATAGGCGATCAATTGATCGCCTATTTTGATCTTGCTTAAATAACTAAAGCGTTATTTAGAAAGAGCGTGAAACTGTAAATTCTACTTCACCGTCCTTCGCAAAACCTTTTCCGATAGTACTTTCATCTTTGTTGTCATGGTAACGCACATCAAAATCGAATCCAGCAGCTGACTTAGTCACACCAACATTCCAGTGCGAGTAGTCATCCGCAAAAAAGTCGTTCTCACCTTTACCACCAACATCTTGATGACCATACAGGAAGTCAATACCAAAACCTTCTGGCAGCGCAAATGCTACAGCAATAGTGGTGTACAGCGCGTCATCGCCATTATCAAAATACGCATCAGACCAGTTAGCAGACAGGGTTACGTAAGGTGTACCTGGCAGGTTATCAAAACCCATACCAGCAGATGTCCATAGCTCAAAAGTTGTGTCATCGCGAGAAGCGCCGGTATCCTGACCCGGGAAAGTATACCACAGAGGCATAACCATCAGATCGATACCACCTACATTATCAGCCCAACCGAAGTAGTAGTCGATTTCCATCGTACCACTGACAGTATCAGCGTCGGTTGCGTTGGTACTGGTCGCCCAAGCGCCAGCGAACCAAGGGCCATTACCCCAATCAAAGCTACCCTGAATAGCAGGATCGTTATCACTAAAAGTCGTGCCGCGGAACGTGTAGTCCGTTGTAAACGTCAGTGTAGAGCTAAAGTTTTCAGCCGCAAACGGGCTATCAGCAACTACTGCCGTGCTACCTGCAAGCAGAGTTGCACCTAGTACAGAACCTAATACCTTATTTTTCATTATATAAATCTCCTCGTTTTGATTTACTTCCAAACCTTAAAAAACTATTTCCCCTAGGCGTTGAAAATTTTCAACCCCGCCATGGTAAATAAATCTCTCACCATGGTAAAGAACTTTTATCTACGGTAAGCGGTCTCACTCTGCTTACCCCCAAAAACCAACAATTACAGCTGGTTACGAAACATTCCCAGCAATGGTTTGAAGATAAGAATAGTGAATTCACATCGCTTGTCCAGAAAAAACTGCTGGCAAAACAGCCGAATCAGACGTTATGCTTCACCCACACAAATATAAACATACTATGAACTAAGCGCTTTAACCTGTTGAATTTGAAGTTTTTTTATTTTCAATACAATCACTTACAAACAGCACAAGAAAAATCTTCCAAACTAGAAGTACAGCATTTATGGGCACTTCCCAGCGTCAAAATAATTTTAAATTTTTTTTTAGCGGATTCATTATTTTAGTGTTTCTCGGCGTCAACGGCCTGCTCTATAAACAGCAGAGCGAGTATTCAGGGCTATTTATTGACGCTCAAAATGTGTGCTCGGAGCTTATTCGCACACTTGTTGCACCACAGGCCTTAAATACACCACAGCAAATTGCCAGTGACCAGACGACCCTGCATAACGCTCTTAAAGAGCTGGCAGCATTAAACGTATTAAATATCCCAGGCAAAGATATTTACGACTATTGGCAAGACAAGGTTTCACCGACCCTACTCGCCACACTCAATAATAAAAACGAGCAGGAAGACATACCGGCACTCTTGCTCATCACACACCTGCAAACCGACCTACAAAAGGCTTACAAGCACGCTTACACAAACACTCATCAGCGCAGCCGCCTGCTGTCCTCGATTGTATTGGCTTTATTAGTTGTACTGTTTGTCTATCTATATATAAGCAGAGATAAAACTACAGCCCAAACGAGCAAGCCTACCCAAAACGACAAAAGCAATGACAATCAGCATGCGCTACCTGAAGACAGCACACTACTGCATAGAACACTACCCAACCTGATAGAGAACCCAGAATCATTAGAGCCGTTAAAAACGCTACTCAGTGAAATCGAAAAAACAGTCAACGCATCATCAAGCGCCGTCTTTCTTTACCATGAAGCCAGTCCCTTACCAAACCTACTGGTTTGTACATTTATTAACGAACAGGAGCTGTATCTGTCATCAACAGCCGATTTCCCTCATAGCTTTGTTCAACTGAAATCTCAGCACCATTCTATTTACGTAGCAACCTATTGCGGTAATTATAAGATGGTGGCTGTCCATCTCCCCTATGATTCTGAGAACAATGCCAGTGCGTTATTACTGTTAAAAACCGACAGCCATACAGAGCTTGATGACAGCCATACCCGGCTACTCACTGATCATGCAGAACTACTGGCCAGCATGATTCACATTTCGCAGTTTTTTAAACACAAGCTACGAAACGTGCAATACGAAGAACGCGCCACCATCGCACGCGAACTACACGACTCTATAGCCCAGTCTCTGTCTTACCTGAAGATTCAGGCCAGCCGCCTTCAATCACTTGTTAATAGCGACAAAACACCACCTGATAGCAGCCTGGTTCAAATCGACCTGGCCGTTCAAGAATTACGCGAGAGCATCAGTATCGCCTATCGTCACCTGCGCGAGTTACTGACAACTTTTCGCCTTACCATGGATGGCAACAGTTTTGCTCAAGCAATTGAGGACTCTATCAAAGAGTTTGAAAAACGTTGCTCTATCGTTTTTGAATTGGACAATCGTCTGCCAGACGGCGAGCTGAGTGTTGCAGAAGAAATGCAACTGCTGCATATTATGCGCGAAGCATTATCAAACGTTGTTCGCCACTCCCACGCTCAATACACCAAAGTGACATTATTGCGCGATCACGATGGAAAGGTGCGTATGTCGGTTGATGACGACGGGATCGGACTTGGCCCCGCTGGCGACAGAGAGAACCACCACGGCTTGATTATCATGCAAGAGCGCACGCGCAGTATTGGCGGCACGCTCGAAATGGAAGAGCGCGAAAAACAGGGCACCCGTGTTTTAGTGACCTTTCAAAGCGTCAAAAATAAGTCAAACAACCTGTAATGCACCGCTAAACTCTGAGGTAAAAATGACAAATAGCACGGCACACTCCATTATTTTAGTGGACGATCACCCCCTGTTTCGCAAAGGGGTTGCTCAACTTGTTGAGGACGACAAGCACTTCACTCTGGCCGGTGAAGCATCTAACGCGAAGGACGGCATCGCTCTAGCAGAGCAACTCAATCCAGATGTCATTCTCATGGATCTCAATATGAAGGAAATGAATGGCATCGAAGCGCTAACTGAGTTGCGTGCTCGAGGCATCACCGCTGTGGTCGTGATTTTCACTGTATCCAATCATGAAAAAGATATCCTTGCCGCAATGAAAGCAGGCGCTGACGGATACCTGCTTAAAGATTGCGAACCCGAGGACCTGATGGAAAAGCTACGCTTAGCGGCAACCGGCAAAAGTGTACTGGATGATGAGCTGGTTCAAATTGTGACCCACGCACTGCGCGAAAACAAACCGACACCACCGTCCAGCAAAAACCTGCTGACTGCCCGTGAGCGCGACATTCTGGATTTGCTAGCCGCCTGTAAAAGCAATAAGGTCATCGCTAACGAGCTGGGCATCACCGATGGCACGGTAAAAGTGCATGTTAAAAACCTGCTTCGAAAACTCAACCTCAAATCACGCATTGAGGCTGCGGTCTGGGCGCTAGAGAACCAAGATAACAGCTAACCCTTAACGACAAAAGTGACGGCAACCAGCGTCCAGTACCCCGGAAGGGATACCGCCGCCGCCCAATAGCGCACCCCAAACAAACGAGTAATATAGCTAAATAAGCCATTTACCACACTTAATCGAGAAATATGTCTCAAATCATCGACTTTTTTGGCAATTGGATAAATAAGCCCAGCGTGATTGAGCCTACCGTATCTGGGCTTTCAGGCCATAACGACGGGCAGCTGAATAAACTGGACAATCTCCAAGAGGTGGTTTTCAAAATCAACTCTGCCGGTCAGTGGCTGTTTCTCAACAAAAAGTGGGGAGACTACACTCACTATAAGGTCGAAGATTGCCTGGGGAAAAGCTGGCTATCATACATCCACCCCCAGGACCATAATAGCTGCCGAGAGTACCTGCGCCGTATCAGCAAAGGGCAGCCGCAGAACTTATCCGCCTCCATTCGAATCATTACCCGCAACAATGAATCTCGCTGGATGGAAATGCGAGCAGGCGTACTGCCAAATGGCGATACGCGGACATTTGTACTGGTTGGCACTCTAACGGATATATCAGCCGAGAAGTCTGAGAATGAGCGCCAATTGGCGCAATATCGCGCACTTTTTTCACTGATTAGTAACATCCCCGGCATGACCTATCGTTGCCGCAACAACCGTGACTGGACCATGGAGTTTGTCAGCGCCGGCAGCGCAACACTGACCGGATACGAGTCTGAAGAAATCGTCAATAACACAAAGGCCTGGAGCGATATCATTCACCCTGAAGCACGCGAATACGTGTGGATGACGATTCAGTCGGCAGTACAAAACCAGCAACCTTTTGAACTCACCTACCGTATTGTCACAAAGTCAGGTGAAGAAAAATGGGTCTGGGAACGTGGCCTTGGAAATTATTCAGCAAATGGCGAACTGCTGGGACTAGAAGGTCTAATCACCGACATTACTGACAACAAGCGGCAGTCCCTGCGCATAGAACGTGACAGTCTATTTGACCCCTTTACAGGCCTCGCAACTCAACACCTCTTCCTTAACCGCATTCAACATGCCATCGAGTTAGGTCAGGAACAACCTTACCGGGAGTTCAGTGTTTTAGTTGCAAAAATAAGCCAGCACAGCAACCCCGGCGAAGAAAGCAACGCCACCCAAAATGACGAAGTCGACAAGGAAGTGGCCGCACGCTTGAACGCTATTTTATTGCCATCGACAACTATTTGCCGCCTTGGTAACAGCGAATTTGGCATTCTTATAGAGCGCTGCAAAAGTGTTGGCAACAACACCAGCCGGACTGTACGCTCCATTTTAAGCTGCCTCAGCGCACCACTTAAACTAGAACAAAGCACGCTATACACAAAAGTCAGCATCGGTGTCGCCCAGTATAAACATCACACGAGTAACTCGGACATTCTCGGCGAAGCCAACCGCGCAGCTGTGCAGGCAAAAGAGCTGGGCGGCAATCGCATTGAGTTCGCCGATGATGAAATGAATATTCGCATGGCTTCGATTCTGGGCACTGAAACAGAGCTGCTCAAAGCCATCGACAAAGAGCAATTGAAACTTATCTGCCAACCCTTAAAAGCAGCAGCCGGTAGTAATAATCAGGCTCATGAGATAAAAATTGCTTGGCAACACCCCAGACGAGGCACACTGCTGGCGGAAAATTTTTATCAACATATTCACGATGAAGCATTAATCCACCAACTGGGGAAATTAGTGCTTAGAGATATTGGCGAGTTAATCGCCACATTACCCGATAAAGGCCAGATCTACCTACACGGCCTCGGAGAATGCATACTCAATGGCGAGCTGCTAGCCGATAGCATTCACACGCTATCGTCACTTCAAAACGACGATAACAAAGCAACACGCTTTATTATCGACATCGATGATAAACTGCTAAACTCTATCGACCAGCAGGGTTTGCAAGCACTTCAGCAACTGCAACAAAACAATATCGGCATCGCAGCCTCGGGGATTCGTCCGGAAGCACCCTACGCCGAATTGTTAAAGCTACCGGGCATTCAGGCTATCAAACTGGACCTAACCGCCGAGCCGCCCAACCAAACCAATCTCAAGGCTTATAACGCCATGATTGCCTGCTACCACGCGCTTGACATCAACGTCATCGCTGAGGGCGTAGACACACCGGAAATAAGCCTCGCCATTAAAACCTCTGGCTTTGACTATTTACAGGGCAGAGAAATTAGCGGGAGCTAACCTCGTCAGGCCCTAGCCCACGCCAGATTGGCACACCAAACACACTCAATAACTGTGCTGTTTCAGCCACGGGCAGACCAACCACGCCCGTATAGCTGCCATCAATCCCCGTTACAAGGACCGAGCCTAGCCCCTGTATGGCATACCCTCCCGCTTTGCCCAGCGGCTCTCCGGTTTGCCAGTAATTTTCGCACTCTGTCAGGGTAAGCGTCTTGAAGCGCACCTTCGTTTTAACTAAACGGGTCTCCTGGCGCGTTGAGTCAACGACAGAAACAGCCGAATACACTTGATGCTCCCGGCCTGACAGCGCCATTAACATCTCAAGCGCATGCGCTTTATTTTCTGGCTTACCAAATACCTCTCCCTCACAAATTACCGAGGTATCTCCCCCCAGCACAACGGCCTGAGGATCGTTCGGCAGCGCGTCCAATCCGGCCTGCGCTTTCTCCAAGGCGACTCGCTGTACATAATCCTCAGGAGATTCACCGCCCAGCAGAGTCTCATCAACCTCAACATTAAGCACATCGAAAAAAACGCCCATTTGGGTGAGCAACTCATGTCGGCGCGGCGAGGTTGAGGCAAGGTAAAATGTCATGTCAGTAGCTCGAAGAGGAAATACGTGTAAAAAACCTTAAACAGAATGATGCGAATTCTCTAAAGCACATTGAAGCCGCGCCGAACACCACGCAGCAGCATAAATAACGCTGGCCACAAAACAGCACTAACCAGCGCAGGCATCAGGAACATCAGAGACAGCGTCGCCGCACCAAAGGTGCCCTTGACCCAATGAACAATCAATTGATAAAGGGCGACTAACGCAAATACAAATAGCCATTGCTGTAACCAGCTAAACATCCGCACCCGCTGATAAACCAACAACATCACATAGGCCACCACGGTCAACGCCAAGGCGTTCAAACCCAACAAACTTCCCTCAAGCACATCCAATAAAATACCCAGCACCCAAGCCGTCCCTAACCCCACCCGGGCAGGCAAAGCAACAATCCAGTAAAGCAGGACCAGCGGCACCCACTCAGGTCGCCACCATTGCAGCGCTTCCGGCAGCGGTAACGCACTGAGCATGAGCGCAATCAACAGCGTCACATAAATAACCCAATTAGCACGAGATGTGGCCATAATTACAACGCCTCCGCTGTCGTTTCTAATTCTTCAGCGGAGACCTCAGCCTCAACCCGCTCTTGTTCCCGCGTGGACAACAACAACACCTGTCGACTGCGAGTTAACTGAGCACTGGGGTGAACCTGAATACTGGCAAAGGGTTGCCCCGGATCATGCTCCACAGCCCCCACGGTAGCAACAGGATAGCCATACGGAAAGCGTCCACCCAAACCGGAAGTAATAAGCAAGTCACCTTCCACAATGTCAGCCGTATCAGGCAAATGCATAAGCTGTAACTCGCCAATCAATCCCGTTCCGGCAGCAATAGCCCGAACACCATTACGGTTTATTTGTACCGGAATCGCATGCCGTGAGTCCGTTAACAACAACACTCGACTAGAGAAGCGGCTGGTTGAAAGCACTTGCCCCATAACGCCACTGGCATCAACCAATGGCTGACCAACGCGAACACCATCAACGCTGCCCTTGTTAATCAACAGCTCATGGCTAAAGGGGTCTGGATCAACACCAACCACTTGAGCAAGCTTGACCTCTTCATCAATTTTTTCGGCGCTGTTAAGCAACTCTCTCAAGCGAATATTTTCGGCCGTCAGCGCCGTCATTTTTTGCAACTTTCGCTGTAACACAAGTGACTGCCCGCGCAGCTCATCATTCTCATCCAGCAGTACTTGATAGTCGGCCGTCGTGCGATTCAACCAATCCAGCATACGCGGCGGAATATCAACAACATACTGAATAGGCGAAACCATCGTGGTCAAACCAGAGCGCACCACATCCATCTCACGGAATTTATAATCGGTAAAAATCAGCAGCAACGAGATAACTGTCAGCACCAGCATGCGCAGGCCGATATCCGAATCTTTGATAAATATTGATTTAATGGCGGTATTTCCTGACCAAAATTGAGCTTATGGTATTAACAAAGCGCAAGTGTACCATTGTGACCTTTATGCAAAACAAGTCTCGAGTAAAAATGACTAAAATTTTCTTTTTCCTCTGATTTGCACAAAGGCGTCATGGGTTTTCCTCATCAAAACACCCAACCATAAAAAAGCCGCTTCATTTGGAAGCGGCTTTCGCTGAGCTTACTTAATAGCCCGTTATTCCGAAGAAGTCAGATCAACACCGTGGTCAATCCACTCCAGAGCTTTCCCTCCGCCACGCGCTACGCAGGTCAGCGGATCGTCAGCCACAATCACTGGTAACCCCGTCTCTTCACTGATTAAACGGTCAAAATCACGTAACAAGCCGCCACCGCCCGTCAGCACCAACCCCGTTTCAGCAATATCTGAAGCCAGCTCTGGCGGTGCCTGCTCCAGCGCACTTTTTACCGCCTGCACAATAGCAGATAGTGGCTCCTGTAAAGCCTCCAGCACCTCATTGCTATTCAGCACGAAACTACGTGGAATACCCTCTGCCAAATTGCGCCCACGGACATCAATTTCACGCACCTCATCACTGGGGTAGGCGCCACCAATCTCTTCTTTAATACGCTCTGCGGTTGCCTCACCAATAAGACTACCGTAATTACGTCGAACATAAGTGGTAATCGCCTCATCAAAACGATCACCACCGACACGGACAGACTCGGCGAAAACAATGCCGCTCAATGAGATAATTGCGATTTCAGTGGTCCCCCCACCAATATCAATAACCATCGAGCCAGTTGCTTCCTCTACGGGCAGGCCGGCACCAATAGCAGCCGCCATGGGCTCATCGATCAAATATACTTCGCGCGCACCGGCACCCAGCGCTGACTCTTTAATCGCCTTGCGCTCGACCTGAGTCGAAGTATAAGGCACGCAGATCAACACCCGCGGACTGGGTTTTATAAAATTATTTTCATGCACTTTGCTAATAAAGTGCTGCAGCATTTTCTCTGTCACCAGAAAATCCGCAATCACCCCGTCTTTGAGAGGTCGGATAGCAGTAATATTGCCCGGTGTGCGACCCAGCATACGCTTGGCATCCATACCCACGGCAGTCACTGTTTTTTGGTTACCCACCTGCCGAATTGCCACTACCGACGGCTCGTTCAACACAATTTCCTGATCGCGGATATAAATCAATGTATTCGCAGTACCCAAATCAATGGACAGATCAGTTGAGAACAAACCTCTGATTTTTTTGAAAATCGACATGTAGTATTAGCTCGTGGCTTCCTTGTTTAACAGTCCCCTAAAAAAGTCATTATTCAACGGGGCGCAATAAGTTGGCAAATGTATCAACGCTGGGGATTCAGAGCAAGGCAGAAATGTGTTAGTTTTAGCACTTTTGCCTCGGGCCGACATGTACCTCTCCAGCGGCTGGCGAAAAACCTGACAAAACTGTGACGGAATTCCCTCATGAGTATCGAACGAAACGACGTATTAAATGCTGCCCATCTGGCCCGTTTGGGCATCGATGACAACGATATTGAAGATTTTACTCAGGATCTCGCCAATATCATTTCTCTGGCTGACCAAATGCAGGCCGTAGACACCACAGGCATCGAGCCAATGGCTCACCCGATGGATGCCACTCAGCGACTACGTGCCGACCAAGTCACCGAAACTAATCAGCGTGATCATTTCCAAAAAATCGCTCCCGCTACCGAAAATGGCCTCTATTTAGTCCCTAAGGTTATCGACTAAAAGACACTTAAAAAATGTGCTATTTTGACGATAACGGCGCCAGCTGCGTGCCCATACCTGCATGTATTTCCATATACACTGCGGCTTTCCGCGCACCGCTTCCCTGCTTTCGCAAAACTAGCACAGTGCTTAAAGCGCTTTACCCACAAATTTTAAAGATTGATTTGCAGGATACCTCACCCCATGCATAACAAAACCATTGCCGAATTAAGCCAGGGCTTGGCCAACGGCGAGTTTTCCAGTGTTGAGATCACGCAATCCTACCTGGACCGTATCAAACGACTGGACTCAAACTACAACAGCTTTATCACCGTCACCGAAGACGTCGCATTAGCTCAGGCAAAACAGGCCGACGAGCAGCGCGCCGCTGGTAATGCCAGTGACCTGACTGGCGTCCCCATCGCCCAAAAAGATTTGTTCTGCACCGAAGGCGTGCGCACCACCTGTGCGTCCAAAATCCTCGATAATTTTATTGCGCCCTATGACGCCACCATTGTCAGCAAGTTCAATGAGGCTGGCGCCGTGTGTGTAGGTAAAACCAATATGGATG
>LUKI01000023.1 GCA_001593685.1 Gammaproteobacteria bacterium F7 | reverse complement strand
AATTATCCAATGTTTAATGAGTTTTGAGCCAAAATCAGGCTCGCTATGCGAGCGTTACTTTGTACCACAAAGCCCCTGTTTTTTTAACTCATTTTTATCGTTTGCAGTGCTCAAGATGCTTTAATTTGTGGGGCCGTTATGGTATAAATCAGCCCGCTTCTCAAGAGCTGTCAGAGCCTTGGCTTTTTGGTCGCTTTGGAAGTTAACCTAACGGCAGATTTTTTTGTCTGCTATTTTAAATACGCACACAGACCGACACATGATCTTGGGTGCTGCGCGAATTGATTTTAAAACTTAATTGATTCAAGTGGTTAGATGATGGGGTTTGTGGAGGCCTAACCCACTACAAAGAGAAAATTTTATGTCACAAGTAAGCATGAGAGACCTGCTTAAAGCAGGAGCACACTTCGGTCACCAGACGCGTTACTGGAACCCAAAAATGGCGCCGTTCATCTTTGGCGCTCGCAACAAAATTCATATCATCAACCTGGAGCATACGGTTCCTGCGTTGAACGATGCCCTAGCCGTTGTTCGTAAGCTGGCTTCAAGCAAAAACAAAATTTTGTTTGTTGGTACTAAGCGTGCTGCCAGCAAAATCATCAAAGAGCAGGCGGTTCGCGCTAACATGCCTTACGTTAACCACCGTTGGTTAGGTGGCATGCTGACGAACTACAAAACAATTCGTCAGTCTATTAAACGTCTGCGTGACCTGGAAGCACAGCAAGCTGATGGCACGTTTGATCAGATTACTAAGAAAGAAGCGCTGATGCGTACTCGCGAAATGGAAAAGCTGGAGCGCAGTATTGGCGGTATTAAAGAAATGGGTGGCCTGCCTGACGCATTGTTCGTGGTTGACGTTGATCATGAGCGTATTGCTGTAAATGAAGCAAATAAACTGGGTATTCCTGTTATCGGTGTGGTTGATACTAACAGTAATCCAGACGGTATTGATTTCGTGATCCCAGGTAATGATGATGCGATTCGCTCTATTCAGATTTACGTTCAAGCAGTTGCTGATAACGTACTGGAAAGCGCTGACGTGGCACCAGAAGGTAGCTCTGAGTTCGTTGAAGTGGATGCTGCTGAAAGCGATGCTGCGGAATCTGCTGCTAGCTAAGTATTAAACACCGATCCTTGTATCGGCGTGAAAAGAAAAGGGGGCTGTACGCTCCCTTTTTTGAATCAAAATTTAAGCAAAAGGGTTTAGAAAAATGGCGGCAATTTCTGCAGCAATGGTTAAAGAGCTTCGTGACCGCACGGGGCTTGGAATGTTGGATTGTAAAAAAGCGTTGACTGAAAATGGTGGTGATATCGACAAAGCGATCGAAGAACTGCGTAAGTCCAGCGGTATGAAAGCGGCTAAGAAAGCAGGTCGTACGGCAGCTGAAGGTATCGCTAACTGTAAGGTTTCAGAAGACGGTAAGTTTGGTTTAATGGTTGAAGTCAACAGTGAAACCGACTTCGTTGCTCGCGACGAAGGTTTCCGTGCTTTTGTGCAACTGGTAACGGATAAAGCATTTGCTGAAAAGCAAACTGATGTGGCCGTGTTGATGGAAGGTGAGTTGGAAGTGGCGCGCGAAGCATTGGTTCAAAAGATCGGTGAAAACGTCAGCGTACGTCGCGTTGTAACAGCGTCAGCTGATGATGGTGTGGTCAGTGCCTATGTGCACGGTAACGACCGTATCGCTGTATTGGTCACGCTGAAAGGTGGAAATGATGAGTTGGGTAAAGATGTTGCGATGCATGTTGCAGCGGTTAACCCACAGGTTGTTAAGCCGGAAGACGTTTCTGATGAAGCGCAAGCCAAAGAGCGTGAAATTTACACGGCTCAGGCTCAAGAAAGTGGCAAGCCCGCTGAAATTATTGAAAAAATGATTGATGGCCGTATGCGTAAGTACCTGGCTGAAATCAGCTTGACTGAGCAACCTTTTGTTAAAGACCCGGATGTTAAGGTGGGTGCTTTGGTTAAGAAAGGTGGGGCCGAAATCGTTTCTTTCACACGCTTTGAAGTTGGTGAAGGTATCGAGAAAGAAGAAGTTGATTTTGCAGCCGAAGTAGCCGCTCAGGCAGGCCTGTAAAATATTATATTAACAGGGCAGCGTCAGCTGCCCTGTTTTTATGTCAAAGATTTTTGGTTAGGGCTTACAGATGAGTCTTAGGCAAAAACTTTTGAAGCAAACGCTTTAAACCATTTTGTTACATTTGAGAGTGCCCAATCACATGCCTAGTTCTGTCAATAAATCCAAATATCAGCGTGTCCTCCTTAAGTTAAGCGGTGAAGCCCTAATGGGTGATGAAGTATTTGGTATTGACCCGAAAGTGCTTGACCGAATGGCACTGGAAATTGGCCAGCTGATTGGTATTGGTGTACAAGTAGGCGTTGTGCTTGGTGGCGGTAATTTGTTCCGTGGCGCCGCACTGAATGCAGCGGGTATGGATCGTGTCACCGGTGACCATATGGGTATGCTGGCAACAGTGATGAATGCGCTGGCCATGCGTGATGCATTAGAGCGCTCAAATATTGCAACCCGAGTGATGTCAGCGATTCCCATGAGTGGTGTTGTTGATCACTATGATCGCCGTAACGCGATGCGTTATTTAAATGCTGGTGATGTGGTGATTTTTTCGGCTGGTACAGGTAATCCCTTTTTTACCACAGATTCTGCCGCCTGTTTACGGGGGATTGAGATTAATGCTGATGTCGTTTTGAAGGCGACTAAAGTTGACGGTGTGTATAGTGCTGATCCGGTTAAAGATCCTACTGCAACTAAATATGACCACCTGAGTTATGACGAGGTACTCGAAAAGCAACTGGCTGTCATGGACTTGACAGCGATCTGTTTGGCTAAGGACCAAAATATGCCGCTGCGAGTATTTGATATGAATAAGCCTGGTGCATTGGCCACGGCCGTGGTTGGCGGCGATGAAGGCACGCTGATTGATTAGCGACTTGCTAATGAGACGATAAATAATATCGATTCAACTCATATCTGTTGAACCAATAGTGATTGAATAGTTAAAGAGAGAAAGCTGTGATTAACGAAATCAAAAAAGACGCAGAACAACGTATGGAGAAAGCCCTTGTTGCACTGGGGGCTGCCTTTAACCGAATTCGTACCGGGCGTGCTCACGCCAGTATCCTTGATAGCGTGAGTGTGACTTATTATGGTTCTGAAACTCCGCTAAACCAAGTGGCTAACATTTCCGTTGATGATGGTCGTACATTGATGATATCGCCTTGGGAAAAGCCGATGATTCCTGAAGTTGAAAAGGCCATTCTGAAGTCTAACCTGGGCTTAAACCCTGTTACAACGGGCGATATTATTCGTATCCCAATGCCTGCCTTGACAGAAGAAACTCGCAAAGATCTGGTTAAGCAAGCTAAGGCGGAAGCGGAGCAGGCACGTGTATCTGTACGCAGTGTTCGCCGTGATGCCAACAGTGATATCTTACAAAAGGAAAAGGAAATCAGCGAAGACGAGGAACGTAAAGCGTCTGATGAAATCCAAAAAATCACGGATAAATATATCGCCAAAATTGAAGAGGCGTTTACCGCTAAAGAGGCGGATCTTAAAGAGATCTGATTGAGTATTGTACGTCGCCCTGGGGGCGGTGATTTTTACAGCCCTGCTTTTGCCGGGCTGTCTCTATTTTTAGGGTGCGCTCAAATACAGTGATTTTATCACTGCTACTTGGGTCGCGATAACAGAGGCAATATGGGCAATAAAGCAGCTGTTGGTGAATTGCAAATGGATCGGGCTAGCCTGGAAACAGTACCTCGACATGTTGCAATTATCATGGATGGTAATAATCGCTGGGCTAAGCGCCGCAGTCTGCCGAGTGCGGCGGGCCATAAAGCGGGACTGGAGTCCGTGCGTTCGGTCATGCGTGTCTGCGCAGAGCTGAAAGTCGAGGTGCTGACCCTGTTTGCTTTTAGCAGCGAAAACTGGCGTCGACCTGAAAAAGAGGTCAGTGCGCTGATGACGCTTTTTTTGACGGCGCTCCGTCAAGAAGTCAAAAAAATCCACAAAAATAATTTCCGTTTGCGGGTGATTGGTAATCGCTCGCGCTTCAGTGACAAGATCCAGCAGGGTATTGCTGACGCCGAAAAGCTTACGGCGAACAATGATGGCTGCACGGTAGTGATTGCTGCCGATTACGGCGGGCAATGGGATATCGCTCAGGCGGCGCAGTCTTTAGCGGCTGATGCCTGTGCCGGTAAAATTGAGTTGTCTGACATTAACGAACAAAGCTTACATGAGCGTATTTGTCTCAGTGACTTGCCGATGCCTGATCTGTGTATCCGGACCGGTGGTGAGCACCGAATCAGTAATTTTCTGTTGTGGCAAATGGCTTACTCTGAACTGTATTTTACCGATACATATTGGCCGGATTTTGGTCGAGAGGCATTCTATGAAGCTGTCGCTGATTTTCAGCGTCGTGACCGCCGTTTTGGCCGTACTAGCAATGAAAGTAGTGATGCCAGCCAGACAACCGGAGATAAAAGCGAGGACATGAGTGCTTAAAACACGAATTATTACGGCTCTGATTTTAGGGCCGCTAGTGCTGGCCGCTATTATCTTTTTGTCACCACTTTATTTTGCTATTTTTTCCGCTATCGTTTTAGCCCTTGCTGCTTGGGAGTGGGGTGACCTGTCTGGTTTACCTGCCCGGTCACGATTATTTTTTAGTGGCGCTGTGCTGTTAGCATTTCAAGCGATGTGGGATTTTGATGTGCAAACGCAGCGTAGCTTGCTGCATGCATCATTGGTGCTTTGGGGGATTATTTTCTGGTGGGTGAAAACCTATCCTGGCAGTGCGACGGTGTGGGGCAGTAGCACTAAGCGAGCTTTCCTTGGCCTGTTTATACTGTGCTTTTCCTGGCTTAGCCTTAACCTGCTTAAACAACATGAGCAGGGTGTTTTCCTGATTTTTCTGTTGCTGGCGATGGTGTGGGCGGCGGATATTGGAGCCTACTTCGCAGGGCGTCGGTGGGGTGACCGCAAATTACTGCCAGCAGTGAGTCCCGGTAAAACCTGGGCGGGCGTTTATGGTGCGTTAGTTTCTACGGTGCTTGTTACTTTCCTGATGCTTTTTTTCTCTGACTATCTGCAAAATGCGCCGGTCTCGAGCTGGTTGTTGTTTGCTTTGTTGGCGGTTGTGATGACGGTCGTTTCTATCGCGGGTGATTTGGCCGAAAGTATGGTGAAACGTCATCGGGGTGTGAAAGACAGCGGTAAAATATTGCCTGGTCACGGCGGAATTATGGATCGTATTGATAGCCTGGTTGCTGCATTGCCACTGTATACGGTTGCCTTGATCCAGATGGGTCACCTGTAAACGATGGCCTGCCAAGTAAAAAAAATCACTGTACTCGGGTCTACGGGTTCGATTGGTGTCAGTACGCTGGATGTGGTTGCGCGACATCCGGATCAATTTCAAATCTTTGCGTTAACAGCTAATGGTAATGTTGAGGTGATGGTGCAGCAGGTGCGTGCGCTATCACCTCGATACGCGGTCATGAGTGATGAGCATGCTGCGGCTCAATTACGTGAGCGTCTGAAAGACATTGGTAGCTCTACCGAAGTGCTTGGTGGTGAGGCTGCATTGGCACAGGTTGCCGAGCATACCGATGTTGATTATGTGATGGCCGCCATTGTTGGAGCGGCAGGGTTGCTACCAACCTTGGCAGCGGTACGTGCGGGAAAGCGTATTCTTCTGGCAAATAAAGAAGCGCTCGTGATGTGCGGCGGATTGTTTATGGAGGCCGTGCAACAAAGTGGCGCAGAGCTATTGCCGATTGACAGTGAGCATAATGCCATCTATCAATGTTTGCCGGCCAAGCATCGCCAGGGGCTTGCGTCGATAGGTGTGCGAAAGCTTATCTTGACGGCGTCTGGAGGACCGTTCAGAGATAAGGCATTAGCTGAATTTGAGCACATTACTCCACAACAGGCCTGTGCTCATCCTAATTGGAGTATGGGGCAGAAAATTTCTGTTGATTCGGCCACTATGATGAATAAAGGCCTAGAGCTGATCGAAGCTTGTTGGTTGTTCAACTGTAGTCATGATCAGGTGGACGTGTTGGTGCACCGTCAAAGTGTCATTCACTCGATGGTTGAGTACACAGATGGTTCGGTACTGGCGCAAATGGGCAATCCAGATATGCGTATTCCAATTGCCTATGGGCTGTCCTGGCCGCAACGCATCGACTCCGGTGTTAGTTCCCTTAACCTGGCTGAGATTGCGCAACTCGACTTTGAGCCACTTGATCATGCCAGGTTTCCCTGTTTGTCTCTTGCCGCCAGTGCGATTGCGGCTGGAGGAACTGTGCCGGTAGCACTGAATGCTGCCAACGAGGTAGCGGTAGCCGCATTTCTTGAGGAACGATTATCCTACACAGGCATCTATCGCTTGGTTGATCGCGTGTTGCAGCAATACCAGCAACAAGCCGCAACGAGTGTTGAGCTGGTGATGGCCGAAGATCAGCGTGCCCGCCAGATGGCAAATTCCCTACTGTAAAATAGAGCTTATCAATGGATTTCTTGCAAACTGTCCTGGCGTTCATTGTGGCGTTGGGCATATTAGTTACGGTACATGAGTTCGGTCACTTTTGGGTTGCGCGCCGTTGTGGTGTCAAGGTGCTACGCTTTTCTGTTGGCTTTGGTAAAGCGCTTTACACGAAGGTTGATCGCCATGGTACCGAGTTTAGCATTGCGGCTATACCGCTTGGCGGATACGTCAAGATGCTTGATGAGCGAGAGGGCCCGGTTGCCGAGGAGGAGTTATCGCAAGCCTTTAACCGAAAGACTGTTTGGCAGCGTATTGCTGTTGTTATAGCTGGCCCGGCAGCTAATTTTTTATTTGCTATTTTTGCCTATTGGCTGATGTTCATGATCGGCACCAGCTCGGTGGCACCGGTTATCGGTGGGGTTGAGCCTGATTCCCTGGCTGCCCGAGCTGGTCTGCAAACACAGCATGAAATTCTCTCTGTTGATGGCGTGCAGACCCCCTCTTGGCAGGCGGTCAGTATGCAGCTGCTAAACCATGTTGGCGACAGTGATGAGATCATTCTAGAGGTCAGCCCTTTTAATCAAGATGCGGTGCAGCAGCTGACCATTCCGCTGCAAAATTGGTTGGTCAATACCGAGACGCCTGACGTGCTGGGTGGCTTAGGCCTTAAGCCCTACCGTCCGACGATTTTGCCGCGAGTGGCAAAAGTGGTTAGCGGTAGTGCCGCTGCCGCTGCAAACCTAAAACCACAGGATTTGATCCTGTCAGTGGACGGCAGGCCAGTGACAGTGTGGCAGGAATTGGTTGATTATGTGCAGGCGCGACCAGGCGAGAAAATTGTTTTGGAGCTTGAGCGTGACGGCGCTAGTCTGCTGCAAGGGGTGGTGCTGGGCAGTCATACGGATGATCAGGGAAATATAACAGGGCGTATGGGGGTGGCTGTGCAGATGCCTGACTGGCCCGAAGAGATGCGCCGTGATATTCGTTACTCTTTGCCGGTTGCCCTTATTGAAGGTGTTGAAAAAACCTGGGATATGACGGCACTGATTTTGGTTTCGATCAAAAAAATGATCACCGGATTAATTTCTGTTAAGAATCTCAGTGGCCCGATAACGATTGCTCAGGTAGCTGGTGATTCCGCTGAGCGTGGTTTGGAAACGTTCCTTAATTTTTTGGCTTATCTGAGTATTAGTTTGGGGGTGATTAACATTCTGCCAATTCCAATGCTTGATGGCGGTCACTTGATGTATTACCTTGCGGAGCTTGTGCGTGGTAAACCGGTGCCTGAAAAGGTACAAATGCTGGGATTAAGAATTGGTATCGGTATAATCATGACCCTGATGTTCTTTGCCCTCTACAACGATTTTATGAGGCTGTTATAAACAGCCCGTCAAAAAGCGATATAACAATGAAAAGACTGACGTATTTTCTTTTATCCCTGAGTGTTTTTCTGGCCGCAACTGTACGGCTGGCTCAGGCTGAACCCTTCGTTATTACCGATATCCGCCTTGAGGGCTTGCAGCGTGTTTCTGCGGGCTCTTTATTTCAGGCCTTTCCCATTAATATCGGTGATGCGGTTGATGATAAAGAGGTGATTGAGGCAACACGCAGCCTGTTTAAAACCGGCAATTTTAATGATATTCAGATTGGCCGTGATGGCAATGTCTTGGTCGTTGTGGTGAAGGAACGACCCTCAATCAGTGCGATTGGCATTGTGGGGAATGACAAGATTGGCACGGATGAGCTTAAAGCCGGGCTAAAGCAGTCCGGACTAAGCGAAGGCGATATTTTTCAGCGCGCCACGCTGGAACGTCTTGAACAGGAATTGGTAAGACAATATATCTCGCAAGGTCGCTATGGTGTGACAGTGGAGACCCAGGTCGAGGAATTAGAGCGTAATCGTGTTGCATTAACGATTAATATTTTTGAGGGCAAACCATCCACTATTGAAGCCATTAACATTGTTGGTAATAAAGTGTTTGATGACGAAGAACTGGTTGATCGTTTTTCGCTGAGCACGACAAACTGGCAGAGCTTCTACAAAAACGACGATAAATACGCCCGTGAAAAGCTGGCGGGCGATTTGGAGAGATTGCGTTCCAAGTATCTGAATAATGGTTATATCAATTTTAACATTGAATCCACTCAGGTATCGATTACACCTGATAAAGCGAGTGTCTTTATCACCGTCAACGTTGTCGAAGGTGAGCAATACACTATTGGTGAGGTGAAGTTCAGTGGCGACCTGAAGGTTTCTGAACAGGAATTCTTGCCGCTATTAAAGGTTTCTCCTGGCGATATCTTTTCCAATGAGCGTTTAACTGAAACAACCGAAGCGATGACCGATCGCTTGGGTGATGATGGGTATACGTTTGCCAACGTTAACGCTATTCCTGATATTAACGAAGAAGAAAAGCGTGTTGATATAAACTTGTTTGTCGATCCTGGTAAGCGCGCCTATGTGAGACGAATCAGTTTTACCGGTAATACTAAGACTAACGATGAAGTGCTGCGCCGTGAAATGCGTCAGATGGAGTCTGCCTGGGCATCGAACAAAGAAATTGAACAGTCGAAAATCCGACTACAGCGACTGGGTTTCTTTAAGGGGGTAAATGTAGAAACGCCTCAAGTGCCAAATACCGATGATCAGATCGATGTTAATTATCAAGTGGAAGAGCAGCCCTCTGGTTCGGTAAGCTTAAGTGTTGGTTTTTCAGGTGGGTCCGGCCTGACTCTGGGTGCAGATGTGACCCAAAAGAACTTTTTGGGAACGGGTAAAAGCGTCTCGGTGGGGGCGAATAAAAGTGATTCGCGTACCAGCTATAATTTCTCCTATCTTGATCCCTATTACACAGTGGATGGTGTAAGTCGTGGTTTTGATGTGTATTTCCGTGAACTGGATTATGAAGAAGATGACGTTTCCAGCTATACCACCGACAGCTATGGGGCAAACCTTAATTATGGTTTCCCGTTGTCTGAAACACAGTATTTATCTTTTTCGGTTGGTTATGACAATGTGGCTGTTGAAACTGGGCTTTACCCTGTTCAGGAAATCACCAACTTCTTAGCCGCAGAAGGGGATGATTATGGCAATTTTGTTTCTACTGTCAGATGGCGTGAGTCGACCTTGAACCGAGGTATTTTCGCAACACGAGGTGCCTCTCAATCTTTAGCGTTAGAGTTGTCCTTGCCTGGCAGCGATCTGAGCTATTACAAACTGACCTATAACGGACGAATACTGTTCCCGGTAAGCGATACGTTTACGCTACGCTTGAGAACCGAGTTGGGTTATGGTGATGCCTATGGCAGTACCGGTCGCTTACCTTTCTATAAACACTTCTTTGCAGGCGGTTTTGATTCAGTGCGTGGCTTTTCCAATAACACGCTTGGCCCGCGAAGCACGCCAGCGACAACAGATCCGGATCAAGACCCCGAAGCCTTTGGCGGTAATATTCTGGTTACTGGTAGTACCGAACTGCTGTTCCCGATGCCTTTTGTTAAGGATAGCCGTTCCTTTGAAACAGGATTCTTTGTGGATGCGGGTAATGTGTTTGAAACTGACTGCTCGGCAACAAGTCGCGAGTGCTCCAAGTTTGATGCTGGAGAGTTACGTTATTCGGTTGGCTTCTCTGTTACCTGGTTATCGGGCTTTGGCCCGTTGAGCGTCAGCTTGGCGAGCGCCTTGAACGAGGGGCAATTCGAAGATACGGAGTTTTTCCAGTTCTCTTTCGGAACCTCTTTCTAGGTTGGTTTTCGAAGTCGGGCACCATTAGACACTATTAAAAAGATTAAACAGTTAATGAGGATGTAACGTGAAAAAATTAGTTATTGGTTTATTTATGGCCGCTACATTGATGGCGGGCACGGCCTACGCAGAACAGCGAATTGCCTTTGTGGATGCTGATGCTGCTATCCTCAACTCTGAGCCAGCCAAAGAGAAAATTTCTGAGCTCAAAGGCCGTTTGGCACCAGAGCAAAACAAAGTGAAAGATCTGGAAACGACAGTGCGTGGACTGCAAACTAAATTGCAGCAGGATGCGGCGGTCATGAGCGATGCTGAAAAGCGTGATCTGGCGAACGAGATTGAGATTAAAGCGGTTGAGTATCAACAGCGTTATAAAAAGTTGCAGGAGTCTCAGGTACAGAGTCAGCAGGAACTGATGAACGAACTGGCACCCAAGTTCAAGCAGGCGGTTACTCAGCTGATGGAAAAGGGCGATTACACCGTTCTTATGCACCTTAAAGCGGCGCTAATTGTCGATGAAAATGACAATTTAACGAAGCGTGTAACAGAAATTATTAACGCAAATCCTTAATTGGCAGCGTTTCTGAGAATGCAGAAAAAGGCTGAGTATACGTTGGCTGAGCTGGCCGGGCATCTTGATGCTGAGTTGCGAGGCGAGGCCGAATTTGTGGTCAATGGTCTTGCCAGCTTACCCGATGCGGGTGGTTCTGATATTAGCTTTTTATCTGATCGCAAGTATTTATCGACGCTTAAAACCAGTCGGGCGGGTGCCGTTATTTTGAAACCTGAGCATGCCGCTGAAGCACCCGGTAATGTACTGATTTCTGATAACCCCTATTTAGGCTTTGCAAAAATATCGCACTTATTTGATGGTCGACCGGTATTAGGCAAAGGTGTTCATCAGAGTGCGTTAGTTGCTGAGGATGCTGATATCGATGCTTCGGCTGCGGTTGGCCCAAATACGGTTATTGAGTCTGGTGCCCGTATTGCTGCTGATGTAGAAATTGGGGCAGGCTGCTTTATTGGTGCTCATGTTGAAATTGGGCGTGGCACGATACTGGCGCCGAATGTGACGCTTTATCATGGTGTTTGCGTCGGCCAAAACTGCATTGTACACAGTGGCGCCGTTATTGGTGCAGATGGCTTTGGGTTTGCAAACCAGCAAGGTAAATGGGAAAAAATTGCCCAGTTGGGCGGTGTATCCATTGCCAACGATGTGGAAATTGGTGCGAATAGCACCATTGATCGCGGTGCGCTTCAAGATACTGTCATTGAGACGGGGGTTAAGATTGATAACCAAGTCATGGTGGCCCATAATGTGCGGATTGGTTCGCATACGGCGATTGCTGCCTGTGTAGGAATCTCTGGTAGTACCGAAATTGGTAGTCACTGTATGATTGCCGGAGGTGTTGGTTTTGCTGGGCACCTCAAAATTTGTGACCGAGTTTTTATCACCGCGATGTCTTTTGTGACTGGTTCCATCAAGGAACCGGGAAGTTACTCTTCGGGTACAGCGATGATGCCCACGCCTCAGTGGAAAAAGAATTCAGTACGACTAAAGCAGCTGGATGAGCTAACCAAACAGGTTAGGCAGCTGGAAAAACAGATCACTAAACTTCGAGATCAGGATCAATAGGTATGATGTACATTGATGAAATCAGGGAATACCTGCCACACAGATATCCCTTTTTGTTGGTTGATCGTGTTGTGGAAATGGACTTGGGTAAGTCGATCGTTGCCTATAAAAATGTCACTGTGAACGAAGAGTTTTTTAACGGTCATTTTCCTGATACGCCTGTTATGCCGGGTGTGTTAATTATTGAAGCCATGGCTCAGGCGGCCGGTATTCTTGGCTTTAAAACGATGGACAAAAAACCAAGTGACGGCTCGATTTATTATTTTGTCGGTAGCGAAAAGTTGCGTTTCAAGCGTCCGGTTGTACCGGGTGACCAGCTGCGCCTCGAAGCAACCATCATGACTGAAAAACGTGGTATCTGGAAATTTGACTGTAAAGCGACGGTAGAAGGTGAGCTGGTTAGCTCAGGTATTATTATCTGTGCTGATAGACAAAAATAATAACGCGTTAATATTAATACCTGTATTGGTTTCTGAAGCATGTCTAGTTTGATACACCCCAGTGCGATTGTTGACCCCGGCGCAGAGCTGGCAGATGGTGTTGAAGTCGGTCCGTGGACGATCATTGGCCCGGACGTCAGTATCGGTTCTGGAACCGTTATCGGCCCGCATGTTGTTATTCGAGGGCCGACAAAAATCGGCTCCAACAATCGAATTTTTCAGTTTTCCAGTATTGGTGAAGAGTGCCAGGATAAGAAGTATAAAGGCGAGGCCACCTTGCTGGAAATCGGTGATGGTAATGTGATCCGTGAATCCTGCACCATTCACCGTGGTACGGTGCAGGACAACAGTATTACCAAGATTGGCAACGATAATTTGCTGATGGTTAATGTGCATGTAGCTCATGACGTTATCATGGGTAGCCACTCCATTGTTGCGAACAATGCCTCGCTGGCAGGTCACGTACATGTGGGTGATTATGCTGTGCTCGGCGGCTATTGTGCGGTGCATCAATTCTGTCATATTGGTGCGCATAGTATTTGTGGCGCCGGCAGTGTGGTACTCAAAGACGTGGCCGCCTATACCGTGGTAAACGGCAACACCGCTTCCGCGCATGGCATTAATGTTGAAGGCTTGCGCCGACGCGGTTTTAGTAAAGAGGCTGTTACAGCCTTGCATCGCGCCTACCGTATTATCTTCCGCAAAGGTTTGACTGTTCAGGACGCCGTTGAAGAAGTTCGTAAGCTGTCCTATCAAGGGGCTGAACTGGATGTGTTGATTGACTCTGTTCTAACCTCAACCCGCGGTATTGTGCGCTAAGCAGAGAAGCTTTTTAAGCTTTTATGATCACTCAAAGAAGACGTTTATGAGCAAACCATTGCGCATCGGTATTGTGGCAGGCGAGGCTTCGGGTGATATTCTCGGTGCGGGGCTGATTGAAGCCATTAAAGCCCATTACCCTGACGCTACCTTTGAGGGAATAGGCGGCTCTCGTATGATGGCCGAAGGTTTTCATAGCCATGTGCCGATGGAGCGGCTGTCGGTGATGGGGTTGTTTGAGGTCTTATCCCGACTGTTTGAACTGCTAAAAATCCGTAAGAATCTGGTCAGACATTTTATTGATAATCCGCCGGATGTTTTTGTGGGTATCGATGCGCCGGATTTTAATCTCCAGCTTGAAAACAAACTCAAAAAAGCCGGTATCAAAACGATTCAATACGTCAGTCCTCAGGTGTGGGCCTGGCGACAGAACCGAGTCAAGCATATTGCCGAAAGCGTTAATCAGGTATTAGCCTTATTGCCCTTTGAGCAAACCTTTTACCGGGATCACCAGGTCCCTGTTACCTTTGTTGGACACCCGTTGGCAGACACTATTGATCTTGAAACTCCGCAGCGGCCTGCGCGAGAAAGATTAGAGCTTGCGGCTGACGATAAGATCCTGGCTTTGCTACCTGGTAGTCGTTCCAGTGAAGTGAAAAAATTAGCGGCGACCTTTTTGGGAACAGCGCTGCATGTGCAGCGACAGATGCCCAATTGCAAGATTCTTATCGCGGCGTTAACGGAAAAAACCAGTGCTTTGATTGCTGAACAGCTGGCTGAATTTCCTGATCTGAAACATGTACAGATCAGTGTTGGCCAGTCACGTGACGTGATGGCCGCGGCGGATGCACTATTAGTAGCCTCAGGTACGGTTACGCTTGAAGCTGCACTGCTGAAGCGGCCAATGGTCGTGGCCTATAAAGTTTCTAAAATGACTTACCGTATTGCTCGAAAAATGATCAAGGTTGATCATATTGCGTTAGCCAATTTGCTCTCGAAAAAACCCATGGTGCCGGAGTTTATTCAGGATGAAGCCAGTCCGGAAAACCTGTCCCAAGCGCTGTTAACGTATATGAATGATGAAAAAGCAGTAAAAGCGCAAACAGATACCTTTATGGATATTCATTTGCAGCTGCGCCAAAATGCCAGTGCTAAGGCGGCCGAGGCGGTGCTGGGGGAAATTGGTTTGCCTGTTCCAGCTCCTGAAGGAGAGGCTGAGCATGTCGCAGTTTAATGGCGACTTATTAGGCTTGGTTGCTGGTGTTGATGAAGTCGGGCGTGGCCCGCTGGCTGGGCCGGTTGTAGCCGCGGCAGTTATTCTTGATCCGGCAAACCCGATTGCAGGGCTGGCTGACTCCAAAAAACTTACAGAAAAACGTCGCGAGGCACTATTTCCGCTGATTCAAGAGCGGGCGCTGGCCTGGTGTATTGCGCGGGCGTCGGAAGCAGAAATTGATCGTTTGAATATTCTGCATGCTAGTTTGTTGGCTATGCGTCGAGCTGTATTAGGTTTGAGCCAACAGCCCGATCGGGTATTGGTGGATGGTAATCGTTGCCCGGATTTACCTTACCCCAGCGAGGCTATTGTTAAGGGAGACAGTAAAGTCGAGGCCATTAGTGCCGCCTCTATTTTAGCGAAGGTTGTGCGTGATAATGAAATGGTCGCTTTTGAGGAAACTTATCCGGGTTACGGCTTTGCCAGGCATAAAGGGTATCCGACAGCACAACATATGCAGGCACTAAAAACTCTCGGCGTGACACCTATTCATCGGCGCTCCTTCGCGCCGGTAAAGAATCTGTTGTCTGAACCTGAGTAGTTCTCAATTATTTGAAATCGCGTTTATCTGGCTGTAATTTGAAATGACTGCATCGACCTTTGTCCACCTGCGCATCCATACGGAATTTTCCCTGATTGATGGGCTGACGCGTGTCAAACCCTTGATTAAAGCGGTTGTTGATGATGGCATGCCCGCTGTTGCCGTTACTGATCAGGGTAACCTTTGTGCGCTCGTGAAATTTTATAGTGCCGCTCGGGGGGCAGGTATTAAGCCGATTATTGGCGCTGACCTGTGGCTCGATAGTGATCAAAGTGATGGTCAGCCTTTACGGCTGACATTACTGGTCATGAATAGTAGCGGTTATGCCAATCTGACACGGCTGATTTCTCAAGCCTATTTGAAAGGGCAACGGCAAGGGCGTCCGCTGGTTCAGCGGGAATGGCTAGAGCAGCAAAATGACGGTTTAATTATGTTGTCCGGTGCTCGTGAAGGGGATGTCGGTCAGGCACTGCTCAGCGATGAGATCGCTGAAGCTGAACGTTTAGCCCAGCAGTGGCAGCAATACTACCCGGACCGTTTTTACATCGAGCTGCAACGAACTGCTCGTGAAAACGAAGATCGCTATTTGCACCTGGCAATTGCGTTGGCGGATAAGTTTCAGTTGCCCGTTGTGGCCACTAACGATGTGCGGTTTATTAAATCGGAAGACTTTGAGGCCCATGAGGCCCGGGTCTGTATCCATGATAGTCGAACGCTGGACGATCCGCGTCGAACGCATCTGTATAGCGAAGAGCAGTACCTCAAATCCAGTGCCGAAATGATCGAGTTGTTTTCGGATATTCCCGAAGCGATTGAGAATACGGTTGAAATTGCTAAACGCTGTAATCTGGATATCGAAATCGGCAAAAATTACCTGCCTAATTATCCCGTGCCCGATGGCATGACGATGGACGAGTTCTTCCGCAAAATTTCGCTGGAAGGCACCGAAGAGCGGTTGACGCGCATTCTTGACCCTCAGGCCGATGATTATGCGGAGCGCCATCAGGAATATATTGATCGGCTCAATTTTGAGTTGGATATCATTATTCAAATGGGGTTTCCCGGTTACTTTTTGATCGTGATGGATTTTATTCAGTGGGCTAAGGATAACGATGTGCCGGTGGGGCCGGGAAGGGGGTCCGGTGCCGGTTCTCTAGTGGCTTATGCGCTGAAAATTACAGACCTTGATCCATTGGAATACGACCTGCTGTTTGAGCGATTCCTCAACCCCGAACGGGTTTCCATGCCCGATTTCGATGTTGATTTCTGCATGGATGGCCGTGACCGTGTGATTGATTATGTGGCGCAGACCTATGGTCGTGATGCGGTATCGCAGATTATCACCTTTGGCACCATGGCGGCCAAGGCGGTAGTGCGCGATGTCGCGCGGGTGCAGGGTAAGCCCTATGGTTTGGCAGATAAGCTTTCCAAGATGATTCCCTTTGAAGTGGGTATGACTCTGAGTAAGGCGATGGAGCAGGAAGCGGCGTTGCGGGACTTTGTTGCTGAAAACGAGGAAGTCGCCGAAATTATGGAGATGGCCTTCAAGCTGGAGGGTATTACCCGTAATGTGGGTAAGCACGCCGGTGGTGTTGTTATTTCGCCGACGGTATTGACTGATTTTTCACCGCTTTATTGTGATGAAAGTGGTGGCAACCTGGTAACGCAGTACGATAAGGATGATGTTGAACAGGTCGGGTTGGTCAAGTTCGACTTTTTAGGGTTACGTACCCTCACTATTATTGATTGGGCCGTTAAAAATATTAACCAGCTCAATGAGAAAAAGGACGAAGCTTTTCTCGATATCAATGAAATACCGCTTAATGATCAAGCCGTTTTCAAGCTGTTGCAGGCGGGTAATACCACCGCTGTTTTTCAGCTTGAATCACGCGGTATGAAGGATCTGATCAAGCGTCTGCTACCCAGTAACTTTGAAGATATTATCGCCTTGGTGGCACTGTTTCGTCCTGGTCCTTTGCAGTCAGGGATGGTGGATGACTTTATCAGCCGTAAGCACGGTCGCTCCAAGGTTGAATACCCGCATCCGGAGTTGGAACCTGTGCTGGGTAACACCTATGGGGTGATTCTGTATCAGGAACAGGTGATGCAGATTGCTCAGGTATTGGCAAATTACAGCCTGGGTCAGGCGGATATGCTGCGTCGCGCCATGGGTAAGAAAAAGCCCGAAGAAATGGCTAAACAGCGGCAGATTTTTGGTGAAGGTGCGGATAAGCGCGGCATTGATAAAAAGCAGGCAGAATATATTTTCGACCTGATGGAAAAGTTTGCCGGTTATGGTTTCAACAAATCGCACTCGGCAGCCTATGCGCTATTGTCCTATCAAACGGCTTGGCTCAAGCATCATTATCCCGCCCCGTTTATGGCAGCCGTATTGTCGGCGGATATGCAAAATACTGACAAGGTGGTGATCCTGATTGAAGACTGTCGGCAGATGGAATTGCCCATCGTGCTGCCAGATGTGAACGTCAGTGAGTATAAGTTTACGGTCGATTTGCAAGACCGTGTGGTATACGGCTTGGGTGCTATTAAGGGCTTGGGTGAGGGGCCGGTGTCGGCCATTATCGAGGCCCGGCAGCAGGGCGGAGCGTTTAAAGATCTGTTTGATTTCTGTGCGCGTGTTGACCTTAAGCGGGTCAATCGTCGTGCGCTGGAAGCGTTGATTCGCTCCGGGGCGATGGACAAGCTTGGTACTCATCGCGCCGCGCTGATGGCTTGTCAGGATGAGGCTGTTAAAGTGGCTGAACAGCATGTCAAAAATCAAAATGCAGGCATGATGGATATGTTTGGCGATATGCCGGGCTCTGTCGCTACCCAAGATGAGGATGTATACGCGAACTATGCGCGTATCAAGCCCTGGACAGATAAGGTGCGTTTGCAAGCGGAAAAGGAAACGCTGGGTCTGTATTTGCAAGGGCACCCGATTGATGAGTATGAAGCAGAGTTGCGAAATATCGCCAAAGATCCGCTGGTTGCCTTGCAAGCCTCTAAGAATGATCAAAAAATAGCCGGTTTGGTTGTCGCGCTGCGTACCATGAAAAGCAAGCGCGGGGATACGATTGCCTTTGTCACACTGGATGATCGTACCAGTCGCATGGAGGTATCGGTATTTGGTGAGGTTTATGAGCGTTATCGTAATATCTTGATGAAGGATGCCGTTTTGGTTATCGAGGGCGAGGTGAGTAATGATGATTACTCTGGATCGTTAAAGGTACGGGCTAAAAACCTTTATGACATGGGGATGGCCAGAATCGCGTTTGCCAAAGAGTTGGTGATTCGTGTCAATCAGGATAACTGCCAACAGGTCAATCAACAGCTTGCCAGCTTGCTGGCTCCCTATCGCAGTGAAGGCTGCCCCTGTGTGCTTGAATATACGGCACCCACGGCACATGCGCGATTGCCGTTAAGT
Source organism: Gammaproteobacteria bacterium F7 (assembly GCA_001593685.1). Taxonomy (GTDB): domain Bacteria; phylum Pseudomonadota; class Gammaproteobacteria; order Pseudomonadales; family IMCC2047; genus IMCC2047. Next base: position 18,252 of record LUKI01000023.1, on the reverse strand, counting down.
GCCGACTGGCGAGTGACGCCGAGTGATGAATTGCTGTTAAGTTTGCAGGAAAGTTTGGGGGATAAACGGGTTGAACTAAGCTATTGATAGCAGGCTTGACAGGAAAATTAATCGACAGTTCGTGTCGCCGCAAGTTGTTATTTTAGGCAATTCTTACTACCATTGCCGCAATAGTGACGCCACTCCCCATTTAGCTGAAAACAGCACGGATCAGGAATAAATGAATACAAATTATTTAGATTTTGAGCAGCCCATTGCAGAACTAGAAGTAAGAATTGAAGAGCTGCGTCTGGTTGGAAGTGATAACGACCTCAATATCGCCGATGAAATTTCCAAGCTGGAAACTAAAAGTGGTGAGTTAACGAAAAGCATTTTCAGCGACTTGGGCGCATGGCAGGTTGCCCAGCTGGCTCGACATCCACAGCGCCCTTATACGTTGGATTACATTAACGGTATTTTTGATGATTTTGATGAGCTACATGGTGATCGTCATTATGCCGATGATGCGGCGATTGTTGGTGGTATTGCCCGACTCGATGATCAGCCCGTGATGATTATTGGACATCAAAAAGGCCGTGCGGTTAAGGAAAAGGTTGCGCGCAATTTTGGTATGCCTCGTCCAGAGGGTTACCGCAAAGCCTGTCGTCTTATGGAGATGGCTGAACGTTTTAATATGCCGGTATTAACCTTTATTGATACGCCGGGTGCTTATCCAGGCATTGGTGCCGAAGAGCGCGGCCAGGCTGAAGCGATTGCCTATAATCTGGCTGTCATGTCGCGCCTTAAAACACCGATTATTACAACCGTGATTGGTGAAGGCGGTTCCGGCGGTGCGCTGGCCATTGGTGTGTGTGATGAGTTGATGATGCTGCAATATGCCACCTATGCGGTGATCTCGCCCGAAGGTTGTGCATCGATTCTTTGGCGCAGTGCCGAACGTGCCTCTGATGCGGCCGAAGCGATGGGTATTACCGCTGAGCGCTTAAATCAGCTGGGGCTTGCAGATCGTGTTGTTAAGGAGCCTTTGGGTGGTGCGCACCGTGATCTTAATCAGATGTGTGCGACGTTAAAGGAACAGCTCAAAGATGCGTTGGGCAAAGTGCAGGCTTTCTCAACTGAAGAAATGATTGAGCGCCGTTACCAGCGCTATATGTCCTACGGCATTGCTGTTTAGTTTGTGATGGCGAGCACTTGGGTGCTCGCCTGTTTATTTATCCCCGGCCCACTTGTAGACGTCCTGTCTGGTTAGGGAAAGCATTATGTCGTTTACTCCCCAAGAGCTGCTCGCTCACCTCTCCCAGCTCGAAAAAAAACAACGCCTTATTGTCGCTTATAGTGGTGGGTTAGACTCCCACGTATTGCTACACGGATTTGCACAATTGCGTGACAGCCTCACGCAGCCTTTCATACTCGAAGCGTTGCATGTGCATCATGGGCTTAGTGATTATGCTGATGATTGGGCGGCGCACTGCCAGTATGTTTGTGATCAGCTGTCGGTGCCTCTAACGGTTCGACATGTAAGAGCTGAAATGCCGCAGGCAAGTTTGGAGAATCAGCTGCGTGAATTGCGTTACCAGGTTTTTATCAAGGTGTTGAATGATGGCGATCTACTTGCCTTGGCGCACCATGCCGATGATCAGGTCGAGACGATGATGCTGAGAATGTTGCGCGGTACCGGGCCTCAGGGACTGGCCGGCATGCCATCTCAGCGGTATCTGGGGCAGGGTATGTTGATCCGGCCACTACTTGAACACTGCCGTTCTGAGCTGGAAAGTTATGCGCAGCATCATGGTTTGAGCTGGGTTGAAGATGATAGCAATGCCGATACCCGTTTTGATCGAAATTATTTGCGCCATGAAGTTATGCCCAAGCTGGCTCGACGCTGGCCCTACTACCGGAAAAACTTTTTCCGTAATGCGCAGGTCAATAAAGATGCCTTAAGCAGCCTCGACTATTTTCTGGAACGTGAGTTACAGCCGCAAATACAGGCGAATGAAACCGGTCTTGATTGCGCGTGGTTGTTGGGCTTTCCGACAGCGCTGCAAATTAATCTGTTACGAAGCTGGCTTAATATTCAAAATTTGCCATTGCCAGGCTATAAGCACTTGCAGCAAGTGTTGACGGAGGTGGTGGCGGTGCGTGTCGATGCGCAATCGTTGGTGAGTTGGCCCGGGGTTGAGGTGCGACGTTTTCAAGGTATCGTCTACGCAAATAAGCCGTTACCCGCTCATGATGCTTCTAAAGTATATAAGTGGCGGCTTGATAAGTCGTTATTAATGGCTGGTTCGGGCTTGTTGAAGGCAGAGCCCGCAGTTGGGCGTGGTGTTTTTCGGATAGATGAGCAGGCGGAGGTTTGTGTACGCTTTAGGCAAGGCGGGGAGCGCTGTAAACTGGCTGGACGTGATCATTCCAAACTATTAAAAAAGCAGCTTAACAGTTTGCAGGTGCCGCCCTGGCTGCGTGATCGGCTGCCGTTGATCTATGTGGATGGAGAGCTGGCGGCGTTGGGTGATGTGGCAATTTGTGAAGGGTTTCAGGCCTCAGAAGGGCAGGCTGGTTATGTTTTAAGCTGGCAGCGGCCTTAATAAACCGCTCACCAAGTCATAAAAGTTTCATGCATTTCAATGGCGCTTTCAATTGAGATAAAGGGGCGAAACTGGTAGTCTACCCTCCCATCTTGAATACACCTTAATCCATCTAAACGGTTAATAAATGACGCACTATATTTTCGTCACCGGCGGAGTTGTATCCTCGCTGGGCAAAGGCATTGCGGCTGCTTCTTTGGGCGCCATTCTTGAAGCACGAGGCTTAAATGTCACGATGCTGAAGCTGGATCCTTATATCAATGTCGATCCGGGCACCATGAGTCCTTTTCAGCATGGTGAAGTTTTTGTTACGGAAGATGGTGCAGAAACGGATCTCGATTTGGGGCATTATGAGCGTTTTCTGCGCTCCAAAATGAGCCAGGGTAATAACTTTACTACCGGTCGTGTTTACTCGCATGTGCTGCAAAAAGAGCGCCAAGGCGGCTATCTGGGAGCGACCGTTCAAGTCATTCCGCATATTACCGATGAGATCAAGCGACGTGTGATTGAAGGCGCTAAGGGTGCTGATATTGCACTGGTGGAAATTGGCGGCACGGTTGGTGATATCGAGTCACAGCCGTTTCTTGAGGCGGTACGACAACTGAAGGTTGAGTTGGGCTCAAAACGTGCTCTGTTTATGCACCTCACTCTGGTACCTTATATTCCAACTTCGGGTGAAACTAAAACGAAACCCACTCAGCACTCGGTCAAGGAGTTGCGCTCCATTGGTATTCAGCCTGATATACTGATTTGTCGTTCAGATCATGTCATTGACCGGTCAGCGTGTAATAAAATTTCACTGTTTACCAATGTCGAAGCGCGGGCCGTTATTCCTCTGGAGGATGCCGATACCATTTATCGTATTCCGGGGCTGCTGGAAAAGCGTGGCCTTGACGATATTATCGTTGATAAATTTGGGTTGGATTGCCCAAAAGCTGATTTGACTGAGTGGGAGAAGGTGGCGGAATCCAAACTGAATCCTGAGAAGGAAGTCCGTATTGCCATGGTGGGTAAATACATGGACTTACTGGATGCCTATAAGTCATTGAATGAGGCTTTGGACCATGCGGGCATTCATAGTCGCACCAAAGTGAAAGTCGATTATATTGATGCCGAAGATATCGAAACAAACGGCGTTGCTTGTTTGGAAAGCGCAGATGCTATTCTGGTGCCCGGTGGTTTTGGTGAGCGTGGCACGGAAGGTAAAATCCAAGCAGTTAAGTATGCTCGTGAAAACAAAGTTCCGTACCTGGGGATTTGTCTGGGTATGCAGGTAGCGGTCATTGAGTACGCCCGTAATGTTGCTGGCCTTGAGGGTGCTTATAGTACTGAGTTTGATCGCAACCCCAAGCATCCTGTTGTGGCGATGATCACTGAGTGGGTTGAAGCTGACGGTAGTGTGGCCATGCGAGGTGAAGACTCTGACTTGGGTGGCACGATGCGGTTGGGCGCGCAGGGCTGCCATTTGATTGAAGGCTCCAAGGCCCGTGAATGTTACGGTGATGCAGAGATTGTTGAACGTCACCGTCATCGTTATGAAGTGAATAACAATTACCTTAAACCGCTTGAAGATGCCGGGCTGATTATTTCAGGCCGCTCTCAGGATCACTCATTAGTTGAAATAGTAGAGGTGCCTGACCACCCTTGGTTTGTGGCTTGTCAGTTCCACCCTGAGTTCACCTCAACACCACGTGACGGTCATCCCCTGTTTAGTGGTTTTATCAATGCGGCATTAGCGCACCGAAAGGATTGTCGTTGAGCATGGATCAGAGAGTCATACAGGTTGGTGATATCCAGATAGGCAATGAGCTTCCTTTCGTGCTGTTTGGTGGCATGAACGTGCTGGAATCACGTGATATGGCCATGCAAATTGCTGAAAAATACGTGGAAGTGACCAGCAAGCTTGATATTCCTTATGTGTTTAAGGCCTCTTTTGATAAGGCTAACCGCTCGTCCATTCATTCTTTCCGAGGGCCTGGTCTGGATGAAGGTTTAAAAATTTTGCAGGAGGTGAAAACCACCTTCGGTGTGCCGATTATTACCGATGTTCATGAGCCGGAGCAGGCGGCGCCAGCAGCTGAAGTTGCCGATATTATCCAGTTGCCGGCATTTTTATCGCGTCAAACTGATCTGGTTATGGCGATGGCAAAAACATCAGCGGTTATAAATATTAAAAAAGCGCAGTTTTTGGCACCCCATGAAATGCAGCATATCCTCAAAAAATGTGAGGATATGGGTAATGAGCGATTGATTTTATGCGAACGTGGCTCATCTTTCGGGTATAATAATTTGGTTGTGGATATGCTGGCCTTCGGAATTATGAAGCAAACCGGCTATCCTGTTTTTTTTGATGTGACACATTCGCTGCAGATGCCAGGTGGACGATCTGACTCTGCGGATGGACGTCGTGCGGCTGTAACTGAGCTGGCAAGGGCTGGTTTATCGCAGGGGCTGGCAGGCCTGTTTTTAGAAGCGCATCCAGATCCGGATGCGGCTAAGTGCGATGGTCCCTGTGCGTTACGATTACAACAACTCGAACCATTCCTGGCCCAAGCCAAAGCCATTGATGAATTGGTTAAAAGTTTTAAGCCTATTGATACCGCGTAGCATTGGCTAACGGCGGGTAGGTTTTATTGGTTTCTGAAAGTTTATTATTTAGGAGTTCGGATCATTATGACGAACATTATTGACATTAAAGCAAGAGAAGTACTGGATTCGCGTGGCAATCCAACGGTTGAAGCGGATGTAACATTGGAATGTGGTGCTAAAGGCACAGCGATTGCTCCTTCTGGTGCGTCCACTGGTTCTCGCGAAGCACTGGAACTGCGTGATCAGGATAAGTCTCGTTATCTTGGCAAGGGCGTTCAAAAAGCGGTATTGAACGTTAATACGCGTGTGCGCGAAGCGCTGTTGGGGCGTGATGCAACGAAACAGGCTGAGCTGGATCAGATTATGCTTGATCTGGATGGTACTGAGAATAAAGCCGAGCTGGGTGCTAACGCTATCCTGGCTGTCTCTCTGGCAGTTGCTAAAGCAGCAGCTGAAGCGAAGGGCATTCCTCTTTACGCTCATATTGCTGACCTGAACGGTACTTCCGGAAAATACTCTATGCCGGTACCGATGATGAACATCATCAATGGCGGTGAGCATGCAGATAACAATGTTGATATTCAAGAATTCATGATTCAGCCAGTGGGCGCGCCTACTTTTGCTGAAGCGCTGCGTTGCGGTGCGGAAATTTTCCATGCCCTGGCTGCCGTTTTGCGCGGTCGTGGTTTGAGTACTGCGGTAGGTGATGAGGGTGGCTTTGCACCTAACCTGCCATCTAACGAAGCGGCTCTGGAAGTGATTCAGGAAGCCGTTTCAAACGCCGGTTACGAGCTGGATAAAGACGTAACTCTGGCGATGGATTGCGCCTCTTCAGAATTCTACAAAGACGGTCAGTACCAGTTATCTGGTGAAGGTAAAACCTTCGATGCGCCAGGCTTTGCTGATTACCTGGCAGACCTTTCTGCGCGTTACCCAATCGTTTCTATCGAAGACGGTATGGATGAAAGCGACTGGGAGGGTTGGGATTATCTGACTAAGAAGATCGGTGATCGTGTGCAGCTGGTTGGTGATGACCTGTTCGTAACCAACACTAAGATTCTGAAACGTGGTATCGATAACAACATCGGTAACTCTATCCTGATTAAATTTAACCAGATTGGCTCGCTGACTGAAACACTGGAAGCTATCAAAATGGCTCAGGACGCTGGTTTCACCGTAGTGATCTCTCACCGCTCAGGTGAAACAGAAGACACGACCATTGCTGATTTGGCTGTAGCGACATCTGCTGGTCAAATCAAAACTGGTTCTCTGTGTCGCTCAGACCGTGTTGCCAAGTACAACCGTTTGCTGCGTATTGAAGAAGAGCTTAGCGGTTTGGCCGGTTATAAGGGCCGCTCAGAGATTAAAGGTCAGGCGTAACCGCTTAACCAGATTGAGTTAAAAAAAGGGGCTTTTTAGCCCCTTTTTTTGTGTCTGTAAGACCCTTAAAAATACGGTTACTTTGACGTTATGCTTCAAGCCGACACTACCTTGAGGTAGAAATCTGTTGAGGACTTTTAAAGAGCAGTTCTTTGTTCTGTTTTGAAACACATATTCTGGAAATATCCAGAGCTGAGGTATGCCCTAAAGCACAAACCTTCTGTATTATTCTTTTTTTGGTTAACTGGATGATGTTATTTCCATGAAGTGGCTTTGGGTGTTGCTGGTAGTTTTTATTCTCGGACTGCAATACCGCCTGTGGGTCGGTGAAAATAGCTTGGCTGAACTCTGGGGGGTGAAAAAAAAGCTCGAGGAGCAACAGTCGATTAATAGTGAGCTGCAAGCCCGTAATGATGCGCTTAAGGCCGAGGTGTCTGATCTTAAGCAGGGCCTGGATGCAATTGAGGAACGAGCACGTAGCGAGTTAGGCATGATTAAGGAAAACGAAACTTTTTATCAGCTGATTGAGCCTCACGGTGAGGCTAAGCAATGAATGCTAAAAGCTGCTGGGTGGTCGTGCCTGCCGCCGGTATTGGCGCTCGAATGCAGGCTGACCGACCCAAGCAATACCTGCCGTTGGCGGGTATGACGGTGCTCGAATACACCCTTAAGCAGTTACTCTCTCACCCACAGGTTATAGGCTTGATTGTGAGTGTGGCCGAACATGATGAGTATTGGCCGCTGTTGGGTATTGCCGGTGATCCGCGTGTAACAGCCGTAGCTGGCGGAGAAGAGCGTTGTCACTCGGTATTAAATGGGCTGAAGAAGCTGATGACCTATGCCGGGCCCGCTGATTGGGTGATGGTGCATGATGTGGCGCGCCCCTGTTTGACCCATGAAGAACTGGATAGCTTGTTTGTAGCAACCGAAGCGTTGAGCGTTGACGGTTTTGTGTTGGGTATGCCGGTGCGCGATACCATGAAGCAGACCAACGCCGAAGGTGTGGTTGAACAATCGCCGGATCGCAGTCGGTTGTGGCATGCCTTTACACCCCAAATGTTCCGTTTGGGAGAGCTGTTGGCCGCTATTGACCGTTGCCTTGAAGCGGGCAAGCTGGTGACCGATGAAGCATCGGCAATGGAGCAATGTGGTCACTCGGTGCAGATGATAGCGGGCAGTGCTAACAATATTAAAATCACCCGCCCTGAGGATTTACCAATGGCCGAGTTTATTTTGAATTTGGCTAATCAATAGGGCTTACGTCACAGCAAACTTAATTCGGTATCCATTCTGGCTGGTTTAGGGCTTAATGGGTTCCGGCTTTCGCTTGAGCGACGAATAAAAATATATGAGGGAATAGCGTGCGAATCGGGCATGGTTTTGATGTACACAAATTTGGCGATCAGCAGGCGAATGCTGAAATCACCATTGGTGGTGTGAAAATTGCCAGTGACCGGCCGCTGCTGGCGCACTCTGATGGCGATGTGTTAATACACGCTCTCTGTGACGCCCTGCTTGGTGCGGCCGCGATGGGCGATATTGGTGAGCATTTTCCCGATACCGATGCGCAGTATAAAGATGCCGACAGTCGTGTGTTGCTGCGTGATGTGGTTGCCAGTCTGGAGCAGGCTGGCTACCGGTTGATTAATGCCGATATTACGCTGGTCGCCCAGGCTCCCAAAATGGCGCCACATAAACTGCAGATGCGAGATAATCTTGCTGCTGATTTAAGTTGTGAACTCTCGCAGCTAAATATTAAAGCCACCACAACGGAAGGCTTGGGTTATGCTGGTCGTAAGGAAGGTATTGCCTGTCATGCTGTGGTTCTGTTGGGTTCGGGTAGTTAATGGTTGATCATTTTCCATTAACCTGTGAGTACGCGCATGGCGGCCCTCAACTAGAGGGGCTGTTGCGTTTTAAGCCTGAAGATTTTCAGGTTGATGAAGTGTTAGGTTTCGAGCTCAGTGGTGAAGGTGAGCACGAATACCTGCATGTCCGTAAAACGGGTTTAAATACGGCGCAGCTAGCGAAGGATATCGCTCGGCTGGCGAGTGTTAAGCCGATGGATGTCGGGTATGCCGGGCTTAAGGATCGTCATGCTATTACCAGTCAGTGGTTTAGTGTTTATCGCCCTAAGGGTGAGGCGGTGGATTGGTCGCAGCTTGAGAATGAGCAGGTTCAGTTATTGCAGGTCAGCCGTCATCAGCAGAAGTTACGCCGCGGTCAGCATGCTGCTAATCAGTTTCACCTAAGGCTTACAGACTGCAGCGGTAACTTTGATTCACTGCAGCAGCGGTTTGAGCAAATTGAGAGGTTGGGGGTGCCGAATTACTTTGGTCCCCAGCGTTTTGGTTTTGGTGGTGGAAACCTGGCGGCTGCGCAACGCCTGTTGGTGGAAAAGCAACCTGTGCGTAATCGACAACTGCGAGGCCTGTATTTATCGGCAGCGCGCTCTTATCTGTTCAACCAAGTGCTGAGACAACGCGTTGTGGAGGGTAGCTGGCTAGATTTTGAGGCCGGCGATGTTGCTCTGGATGCTAGCAGTAAGCGACCAACCGGGCCGTTGTGGGGAAGGGGGCGCTTGGCAAGTGGACAGCGTATCGCTGAGCTGGAAAATCACCTTGCCGACAAATTTGCCGGTTGGTGTCATGGTCTTGAACACGCGGGTTTAAAACAAGAACGTAGATCGTTATGCTTGCCTGTGGCCGATTTGAAGTGGTGCTGTGAGGCATCGGGAGTTGGTAGCAGTATTGAGCTGAGTTTTGGCTTGCCCGTGGGGGGCTATGCCACCAGTGTGGTTCGCGAAGTGGTGAATTATCGAGAGCCTGATCGTAGTCGTGACGCGCATAAAGGCTGATATATACAGCCGATAAATAAACAAAAATTGCGTGTTTAGCATCGCTGGGGATGATTGAGGCGGTTATTTTGTTAACGGGGAAAGTGTTTGAGTAATAACGATTTAAGCGGTATTGGTATGACCTCGCGGCGTACGCGTGAGCGCCTGGTGAAGCGCCTTCGTGATGAGGGGATTAGCAATGAGCGGGTGTTGACTGTGATTCTCAATACGCCGCGCCATATATTTTGTGATGAAGCACTGGCGCATCGTGCCTATGAGGATACCGCCCTACCGATTGGTTTTAACCAGACGCTATCTCAGCCCTATATCGTGGCGCGAATGACCGAAGCGCTGTTGTCGATGGGCACACCTAAACGGGTCCTTGAAGTAGGCACGGGGTCAGGCTATCAAACCACGATTCTTGCTCAGCTGGTGGATATGGTTTTTAGTGTTGAACGTATTTTACCGTTGCAGGAGTTAGCGCGTTCCAGAATCGACCAGCTGGGCCTGCGTAATGTCAAAATGAAGCATTCCGATGGTGGCATGGGCTGGCCAGAGAAGGCGCCTTTTGACGCGATTATTGTGACCGCAGCTCCGCGTGAGGTGCCAGAGGAGTTGCTGGAACAGCTTGCGCCTAATGGGCGTCTGGTGATTCCGGTTGGTCCGGATGAGCATCAGCAGCTACTTTATATTCAGCGGGATGAACAGGGTGGCTTTCAGCGGCACGTCATGGAGGCAGTAAAGTTTGTACCCTTGTTGGGTGGGGTTATTCGTTAATGGATGAGTTAAAAGACAGTAACATGAGTGTCTCCGATGATCCCAAAAAACAGGCCTTCCGTATCAGCGTGTATTTTAAAGGCATGGGGATGGGGGCTGCTGACGTGGTGCCCGGCGTGTCGGGCGGCACAGTGGCTTTCATCACAGGCATTTATGAAGAGCTGATTAATTCGCTGACGGCTTTTAATGTGGGGGCATTAAAGCTGCTATTTGCAGGCAAAATCAAAGCGCTTTGGCAGCATGTGAACGCAAGCTTCCTGCTAGTGCTGTTTGGCGGCATTCTTACCAGTATTTTTTCGTTAACTAAATTTATTTCCTGGGCGCTCATCAATCATCCGCTACTGGTGTGGTCCTACTTCTTTGGGCTGATTTTTGCCTCGGTAATCACTATGGGGCGGGATATCAACTTCAAGCGATGGCTGAATGCGTTGGTGTTTGTGCTAGCCGCCTGGCTGGCGTTTGAAATCACACGGGTTAGCGGTGTGCAGGCCTCACCATCTACGCTGTTCTTCTTCTTTGCGGGGGCAATCGCTATTTGTGCGATGATTCTACCGGGTATTTCCGGTAGTTTTATTTTGCTGCTGTTAGGCATGTATCAGCCAGTCATTGATGCCGTCCATAATTTCAATGGTCTGGTGCTGATAACCTTTGCTGCGGGTTGTGCGGTTGGGCTTTTAAGCTTTACACACCTGCTGTCGTGGTTGTTACGACGTTTCCATGCGGCGACTTTAGCGGCGTTAACGGGCTTCATGTTAGGGTCGCTCAATAAGGTGTGGCCATGGAAGACGTCTGTGGACAGTGTCGCGCTGGGCGGAGTGTTAGAGAGTAATGTTTGGCCGTCACAGTATCAGCTGGTCACGCAAGCAGACCCGCAATTAGCGGGGGTATTGCTGATGGCGGGACTAGGCTTGCTGACTGTGTTTCTAATTAACCTGAGCAATAATGCAAAGACGGCAGATTAAGTACGGAAACAATCAATTGACGCCCTGGCTGCGCCTGCCAGGGGTGGTGCTGTGTGGTTTGCTTATTTTGCTATTGTTATCTGCCTGCACCAATAACAATTATGCACCCATCTATAATTTAGAGCGTCCTAAAACTGTCACAAAAGGTGTGCATACTGTCCGTAAGGGAGAAACTCTCTATGCCATTGCCTGGCGCTATGGGCGTGATTATCGCGAATTAGCGCGAGCTAATGGTATTCGCTGGCCCTATACGATTTATTTGGGACAGCGGATTAGCCTGTATAAGTCGGCTCCACCGGCTTCAGCGCCTAGCAAAACAACACAGGTAGCCAAAAAACCACAACAGCGAGTAGTACAGCCTAAGCCAGCACCGCAGCCGGTTGTGACAAAAGGGCCTATTAGTTGGCGTTGGCCTGTTAAGGGCGCGATTGTTGGTCGTTTCAATGGCATTAGCAATAAGGGTATTGATATCAAAGGGAAAGCTGGCCAAACAGTCAGAGCAGCCGCTGACGGGGTGGTGGTTTATGCCGGCAGTGGGTTAATTGGTTATGGCAACTTAGTGATTATTAAGCATTCCCAAACCTTCTTAAGTGCCTACGCACACAATAAAAAAGTGCTGGTCGCTGAAAAAAATAAAGTTAAAGCTGGCCAGAAAATTGCCGAAATAGGTTCAAGTGGAGCCAGCGAAAATAAGCTGCATTTCGAAATTCGTAAAAATGGTAAGCCTGTGAATCCTCTCTGGTATTTGCCGAAATAACATTGAGAACCAGATGATTAGACGTTATGAAACCTGAACTTACTTTAATAGATGCCGGTAACTTAGTGAAAAATTTATAGTTTTTTTGAAAAACCGGTTCACATCTAATTATTTTGAGATTAAGATCGGGAGTCATTGGGGTTAATAATAATGGTTCATAACAATAGGGATAAAGCCATGGTCGATACACAAGATGCTTTGCTTGATGAGGAAACGGTTGAAGAAAAGCAGGACCAACTCGTCAGTGAAGGCCAAATTAAGGAAGACTTAAGTAGTAAAAAATCACTCGATGCAACCCAGCTTTATCTTAATGAAATTGGTTTTTCGCCACTGCTGAGTGCTGAAGAAGAGGTGTACTACGCGCGTCTGGCCCTTAAGGGTGATGAGGCTGGCCGTAAACGCATGATCGAAAGTAACCTGCGTTTAGTGGTTAAAATTTCCCGTCGTTATGTGAACCGTGGTTTAACGCTGCTGGATTTAATCGAAGAGGGTAACCTGGGTTTAATCCGCGCTGTTGAAAAATTCGATCCGGAGCGTGGTTTCCGTTTTTCAACTTACGCTACCTGGTGGATTCGCCAGACGATCGAACGCGCTTTGATGAACCAAACGCGTACCATCCGCCTGCCAATACATGTGGTTAAAGAGCTTAACGTTTACCTGCGCGCTGCACGCGAATTGACGCAAAAACTGGATCACGAGCCCAGCGCTGAGGAAATCGCTGAAATGCTGGATCGTCCGGTTGAGAACGTCAAACGCATGTTAAAGCTGAATGAGCGCGTAACTTCTATTGATGCGCCAATGGGCGGCGACTCTGAGCGCTCAATGGCTGAAAACATCACGGGTGAAAATGTTGATGATCCTTCCGAACTACTACAAAACGATAACCTGCATGGTAATCTGACTCACTGGCTGGGTGAGCTGTCTGAAAAGCAGCGTGAGGTCATTGCGCGCCGTTTTGGTTTACTGGGTTATGAGATGAGCACACTAGAGCAGGTGGGTAGCGAAATTGGTCTGACTCGAGAACGGGTTCGTCAGATTCAGGTTGAGGCACTGAAGCGTCTGCGCGCTGTGATGGAGAAAGAAGGTTTGAGCAGCGAAGTGTTATTTAGCCAATAGTGTTATTACAGTTATAAATAATGAAAAAGGCAGCTTAGGCTGCCTTTTTTGTGCCTGCTGTTTGCTGGCCTGCCCGTGTTTTTTATGTGTTTGCAGGTTGGTTGATGCAGATCAAAAATCCCCTATTCGTATAGCCATTAGTTCAGCAGGGCTAAGCGTTCGCGCCTATATTTAGTGCCAAGGAAAAGGCCGACGTTTTTTTACTTCAAGTTGTGGCTGTTAGCGCTGCATTTATTCAATACTCCGCCGATACAATGCTAGAGACGGCACGGTTAATTACAGACACAAAAGAAGATTAATTTAAATGCTAAAAAACCTGACGATTCGAGCAAAAATCAATTTGTCCCTGGCTGCGATTGGTGTCGTAATCCTTGTGATATCTAATTTTCAAAGCGCTATGAGTGGACGCGAGTTGACAGAGGGGGTCGTTACTCAGCAGGTCGAGACAGTCGCTGCGTCCTATTTTGATGCTGTGAATACCATGATGTTAACCGGCACAACGGCGAACCGAGATATTTATCGGCAAAAAGTCCTGCAACTTCCAGGAATAATTGATGCGCGAATTATTCGAGGTGACAAGGTTAAGGCTTTGTATGGGGCCGGCGGGCCGGAGCAAGGTATTGAAGACTCGCTTGATCAGCGCGCTATGGGAGGCGAGGAAGTTCTTGAGCTTACCGATGGCGAGAATGGTCGACATTTAACGGTTGTAAAGCCCTTAGTCGGCATGTCTGATTATCACGGGATTAATTGTCTGGCTTGTCACCAATCCAGTGAAGGCGAAATTTTAGGGGCTGTTCGAGTCACTTATTCTCTGGAAAGCCTCGATAACAAGGTTAATCGTGATTTATTGGGTGGCGCGCTAATCCAGCTGGTTGTTTTCATTATTGGTTTTGGTGGCATTGCGTTAATTTTCAGAAAAGTTGTGGCTCACCGTTTGAAACGTTTAGCAACAACCATGAAAGACATCGAGGAAAATACTGACTTGAATCGCCGCCTTGATATTGAGGGTGATGATGAAATTGATGAGGTGTCTTCTGCGCTGAATCGCATGGTAGAAAAATTTCATGACAGTATTCGGGAAGTGTCTGATACGACCCACAAAATTAATGGCTCGGCAGAAAAAATCGCCTCTATTTCCGATGCCACGCGTGAAGCGGTTCACAAGCAAAATGGCGGTACCGATATGGTCGCTAACGCTATTAATAAGCTGGAGAGCTCTTCGCTGGCAGTAAAGGACAATGCGCAGAATAATGCCAATGTGTCGCAAACGGTTGCGGACAAGGCGGAGCAGGGTAATTCAATTGCGATGGGCGCTGTTGACGGCATTCAAGGGTTGCGCACTGAGATTACGCGGACCTCTGAAGTGATTTCCAAGCTGGATGAAAAAACGCATGAGGTCGGTGATGTCTTGGAAATGATCAGTGATATTGCCCGCCAAACTAATCTGCTGGCATTGAATGCGGCTGTGGAAGCTGCACGCGCCGGTGAGTCGGGACGAGGTTTTGCAGTGGTGGCGACAGAAGTGCGCACGTTGGCAACGAGAACCCATGAGTCAACGGAAGAAATCCGTACCGCGATTAACAGCTTGAAAGAAGAGGCTAAGCTGGGTGTTGAGGCTATGAATACGGCCTGTCATAGCGCCGATGTACAGGCCAAACATGTCGAGGGTGTTGCTCAAGCGCTAGAGGAGATTGCCAATCATATTGTTGAGATTAATCAGCTTAACGCGGAGGTGGCCTCTGCCGCTGACGAGCAAAACTCGGTGGCCAGCGCCATCAATCAAAATATTATCGAGCTGCGAAACATTGCCGCTGATTCAGAGCAGGATGCCGAGCAGGGTAAAACGGTGAGTAATGAGCTGGTGACCTTGTCCCATGCTTTGAATGGTCTGGTTGACCGTTTCAAAATATAGGTGATGAATCACGCTGTCACTGAGTTGTTTTCGAGGACAGTAATATTGGGCGTGCGGTCCTGTTTTTCGCAGGCAATAAAAAAGGTGGCTTAAGCCACCTTTTTTAATCTATCGAAACTTTCCAGCATTAATGCCTGGTATTACTGTTCTAGTAGTTCCAGCTTGTTTGGCTTGCCATCCCATTCTTCAGCATCTGGCAGAGGATCTTTGCGCTCGCTGATATTGGGCCAAACTTCAGCCAGTTCGGCATTGATCTCCAGGAAGTCCTCTTGGCCTTGAGGTATTTCATCCTCTGAGAAGATCGCCTCGGCCGGACATTCTGGCTCACACAGTGCACAGTCGATACACTCATCCGGGTGAATCACCAGAAAGTTTGGACCTTCATAGAAACAGTCAACCGGGCAAACTTCAACACAGTCGGTGTACTTACACTTGATACAGTTTTCAGCGACAATAAATGTCATGGGCGCGATTCTCCAAACTCAAAATTTTTGCAGCGCGCATTTTAATGCGACAGCTAAACTAACACAAGGTGAAAGGGTAGCTCAGGGAGAATAAATCGGCAAACCCTGATTGCCGGCCTATGACCTGAGCCATCTCTTTACCGAGGTGCTATTTGGTGAGTTTCTTTAAGTCATAAAGTAACTGCAATGCCTGTAGAGGTGTCAGGTTATCCAACTCTAAATCCTTAACCTTATCCACCAGCGGATGAGGCACGGGTACGCTGAACAGGTCGGCCTGTATTGCCTGTTCCGGCTTTTCACGCTGACTAGCGGTTTTTGAGACCTGACTTTGTAATTCCTGTTGCTCCAGTGAGATCAGCTTCTCACGCGCTTCGCCAATGACGGTATCTGGCACGCCCGCTAATTTAGCGACCTGTAAACCAAAGCTCTGGCTGGCCGGGCCTGGCTGAACGCTATGTAAAAAGACAATGTGGTCTTCATATTCGGTGGCGTTTAAATGCACATTGATGGCATTGTTTGTGAGTTCAGGCAGTGTTGTTAATTCAAAATAGTGGGTAGCAAATAACGTATAAGCCTGTGTTTGAATGGCTAAATGCTGGGCGCTGGCCCACGCCAGTGATAACCCGTCAAAGGTGCTGGTGCCACGCCCCACTTCATCCATCAATACCAGGCTATTGGCTGTGGCGTTGTGCAGGATGTTAGCGGTTTCGGTCATTTCCACCATAAAGGTTGAGCGGCCACCGGCCAGATCGTCGGAAGATCCCATACGGGTGAAAATCCGATCAATCGGGCCAATGCTGGCGGCCTGTGCGGGCACGTAGCTGCCGACGTAGGCGAGCAGCACGATCAGTGCCGTTTGCCGCATGTAGGTTGATTTACCGCCCATGTTGGGGCCGGTAATAATCATCATGCGCTCCTGCGCGGTGAGCTGCACATCATTGGGAACAAAGGGCGCATCCTGTAACGACTCGACCACCGGATGGCGCCCCTGAGTAATGCTAATGCCGTCCTGTTCGTTTAACTCTGGCGCTACCAAACACAGTGTTTCGGCGCGTTCGGCCAGGTTGGTGAGCACGTCCAGTTCAGATAAACCGGCGGCACAGTCCTGCAGAGGTGCAAGCTCGGCAGCCAATTGCTCGACCAATTGTTCATAAAGCATTTTCTCGCGAGTCAGGGCGCGGCTTTTACTGCTCAGTACCTTATCTTCGAACTCTTTTAATTCCGGTGTGATGAAGCGTTCCGCATTCTTCAGTGTCTGGCGGCGGATATAGTCCACGGGAGCCTGTTCCGATTGCAGCCGGCTGATTTCAATAAAGTAACCGTGCACACGGTTGTAGCCCACCTTCAGGGTACTGATGCCGGTGCGCTCTTTCTCACGAACTTCTAAATCGACGAGAAACTGTCCGGCGTTTTCACTGAGGGTGCGCAGTTCGTCCAGCTCCGAATCAAAGCCGTTGGCGATCACGCCGCCGTCACGGATGACCACGGGCGGGTTATCAATAATGGCGCGGCTGAGCAGGTTCGCAAAGTCCGGGAATTCGCTGATTTGAGTAGCCAGCTGTTGTAGGCGTGGCGTATGTTTTTCGGCCAATAGCGACTGAATTTCTGGCAGACGCACAAAGGCTTCACGCAGGCGCAACAGGTCGCGTGGACGCGCGGAGCGTAATGCAACACGCGCCAGAATTCGTTCGATATCGCCGATTTTCCGCAGCACGTCGTGCAATGACTCGTAGGTGTACTGGTCCAATAAATCTGCAATAGCAGCCTGGCGTTGTTTTAAAGCGGCCTGACTACGCAACGGGCGATTTAGCCAGCGTAACAACAGACGGCTGCCCATCGGAGTGGCGGTATTGTCAAAGACGCTGGCGAGGGTTTTGTCTTGACCGCCGGTCAGGTTAGTGTCTATTTCCAGATTGCGGCGCGTTGCGGCATCAAGAATTACGCTGTCGTCGCATTGCTCAACGGTGAGGCTGCGAATGTGGGGCAGAGTGGTGCGTTGTGTGTCCTTGGCGTACTGCAGCAAGCAACCGGCTGCCTGCAGAGCAACGCCAAAATCGTCGCAACCAAAACCGGATAAATCCTTGGTGTGGAATTGCTGGGTTAACAGGCGCTGAGCCGTTTCGGCATCAAATAGCCAGGGTGCCTGCTTGCGCAGTCCCTGCCGCTCGCTCAAGGCGGCGATCTCTAGTTCTTCGTTAATTAGCAGTTCGGCAGGGCTGACGCGTTGTAATTCGCCCAGAAAGGCTTCTTCAGAGTTCATTTCAATCACACTGAAACGGCCGCTGGTGATGTCCAGCGTTGCCAGGCCGTATATCTGATTCTCATCCTGCTCAGCCACACATAGCGCGGCGATTAAATTATCGCGGCGTTCATCAAGATAGGCTTCATCTGTCAAGGTGCCGGGAGTAACAACGCGCACCACCTGGCGCTCAACGGGCCCTTTAGAGGTGGCCGGATCACCAATCTGTTCACAGATGGCGACCGATTCGCCGGCCTTCACGATACGGGCGATATAACCATCCGCTGAGTGAAAGGGAATACCCATCCAGCAGTTTGGAGGCTTTTTCAGCATCGTCAAAAAACAGTTCGTAGAAGTCACCCATGCGATAAAACACTAATTCATTTGCATGCTCAGCCTTAATTTTTAAGTACTGCTGCATCATGGGAGTGTGTTGAGTTTCTTTGCTTGCGCTCATGCTTTTTGACTGCATATTTAGATCAATAGATTGGATTTTAAGAACGCGTAAGGATACGTCGAATAGCCCATTGAGGCTAGTCAGCGAGTGGTACAAAAATGCTCTTTTGGCACTAGCGGCGGCTTTGGAAATATCGAGTCATCGCATTTTAGCTTTTAAATAGCAGAGCCGCTAATGG
>LUKI01000022.1 GCA_001593685.1 Gammaproteobacteria bacterium F7 | reverse complement strand
TGTTTGAATTCTTCTGTGAATTGACGACGTTTGTTCATGCTTCCTCCGGTGGTTCATTTTTACCATGCGGAGTGTCTAGAGTCATGGGGGCTATTCATACTGAGTTTGATCGATACTTATCAGTTCCCAGCAATAGCAAGACTAAAGTCAAAGTGGCTTTAACAAATGTTATGACCACAAAAGCTCAGTGGGAAAGTGCAGCTATAGGCAGACAGGATAAATCTAGAGAACGATACGAGAATTTAAGTTCATTAATTAACAGTGTGCTCAAGGGTAATAACAAACCCGATTACATAGTTTTTCCTGAGTGCTCAATTCCTAGAAGGTGGGCTATATCAATTGCAGGTCGGTTGGCGAGGGAAGGAATTTCCATGTTGGCCGGTTTAGAATATTATCCGCACAAAAATGGGGGTAATAAGCTTAGGAACGATACTTTAGTTTCCTTGGTTACGTGGTGGCCTGGTTATCAGAGTAATCTAATTTACATGCAACCAAAGCTTCAGCCATCACATGGTGAAAAACAAAAACTTGGGAAGTTAAAGAAAAGCCAATATTTACCTGCTGACGGTATAGATGGAACGCCAGTCTATAATCATGGCGGTTATTTTTTTGGTTTAGTGAATTGTAGTGACCTAACTACACCAATCAATAGGGTTAAATATCAAGGCAAGGTTGATGGCCTTTTTGTTCTTGAATGGAATCCTGACGTCAAGACTTTCAGCTTTCTTGTAGAAGGCGCAGCGCACGATGTGCATACTTTCGTAATTCAGGTTAATAATCGCGCATACGGGGACAGTAGAGTTAGGGTTCCGTACAGAGTTGACTTTATGCGTGATCCAATCAGGATTAAAGGCGGAATTGCTGACTTTTACGTTTTAGGTGAGATGGATTACATGGCGTTAAGAAAGTATCAAAGACGTAGGAATATGGCTGATAAAGGTGAGTTCAAACCAACTCCTATAGGTTTTGAAATGTCTGAATACCGGAAAAAGAATAAAGTAGATATATAGCTTCTGTTTCCGGTAAAAGAAGGCCGTCAGTAACCAATCACGCGATTGTATTCAGGGAATTGTTTTCAAGTTTAATTTGTATCCGCTGTTAACTTCTTTCTTTGTGTTGCTGGGGCTGGGAGCTGTAAATATTTAATCCTTGGAGTGCCGTATACATGGGCTGAGTTTATTAGGTACTAGGTGTCGGGCTCAATATGATGGATTTAGAAGCCTGGCAACGTAAAGTGGGCGGTTAGCTCCTTTCGAAATCTGTTTTCAAAATCAGTAAACCAGCAAAGGTTGAAAAATGATTGGCTAAAAGCCTTGGTGGGGAGTTATTGGTTAGCCTCTCCTGGAGCTAGGGTGCTTCATTTTTACCTTACTGTATTTATCATCTCACCAACAAATTTCAATAAACTGTGACAATAATTTTACTGGATTTGACGATATTTCAGGCAACGGTGAAAAAGAACAAAAAGAACAAAAATGGTCTATTAAATATACTTGACTAATTTGGTTGGTTTTAACATAATGCCTTCCATCGAAAGAAGCGAGATGAGCAAGCGATATGCGTTTAACTACAAAAGGCCGATATGCGGTGACAGCAATGCTGGATGTTGCGCTTTATAGTGAAAGCGGTCCGGTTAGTTTGTCAGATATTTCTGCGCGACAGGATATTTCGCTTTCTTATTTGGAGCAGCTCTTTTCCAAATTACGTCGCAGAGAGCTGGTAACCAGTGTGCGAGGTCCTGGCGGCGGTTATCAGCTGGCCCGTGAGCTTGAACAAATTTGCGTGGCAGAAATTGTGGATGCTGTAAACGAATCTGTCGATGCCACGTTATGCAATGGTGACAATAACTGTCAGCATGGCCATGCTTGTTTAACCCATAATTTGTGGGATGACTTGAGTAAACAGATACACAGTTTTCTTAGTAGTATCAGCCTGAGGGATCTGGTTGATAGGCGTGAAGTACGCGCAGTGGCTTCCCTGCAGGAAGAGCACGCTAAACATGACCTGATTAAAATGGAAGCAAGCCTTTAACTTTTGTTGAAAGTGAAGAGCCAAAACCACTATTGGAGTTTGAAAGAAATGCATTTGCCTATTTATCTTGATTATTCAGCAACAACACCAGTTGATCCGCGTGTTGCGGAAAAAATGAGCGAGTGTCTGACGCTGGAGGGTAACTTTGGTAACCCGGGTTCCCGCTCGCATATCTTTGGCTGGAAAGCTGAAGAGGCTGTTGAAACTGCGCGCAGACAGGTTGCTGATCTGATGAATTGTGATCCTCGTGAAATCGTTTGGACATCGGGCGCCACCGAATCCGATAACCTGGCGATTAAAGGTGCAGCGCATTTCTACAACAAGAAAGGGAAACATATCATCACCTCTAAAATTGAGCACAAAGCAGTGCTTGATAGCTGTCGTCAGCTGGAGCGTGAAGGTTATGAAGTCACCTATCTTGATCCTGATGCAGAGGGCATTATTCAGCCAGAAGCGGTTGCTGATGCCATTCGTGACGACACGGTGCTGGTTTCATTGATGCACGTTAATAATGAAATCGGTGTTATTAACGATATTGCCGCAATTGGTGAAATTACACGCAGCAAAGGTGTAATCTTTCATGTTGACGCAGCGCAGAGCGCGGGCAAGGTAGAGATTGACCTTGAAAACATGAAAGTTGACCTGATGTCGGTTTGTGCTCACAAAATTTATGGCCCTAAAGGTATTGGTGCTCTGTATGTACGTCGTAAACCGCGTATTCGTATTGAAGCTCAAATCCATGGTGGTGGCCATGAGCGAGGTATGCGTTCTGGTACGCTGGCGGTACACCAAATTGTTGGTATGGGTGAAGCGTTCCGCATTGCTCAGGAAGAATTTGTTGAAGAAAACGAGCGTCTTACAAAATTGCGAGATCAGTTGTTGGCCGGTTTCCAGGATATGGAAGAGGTGCATCTGAATGGTTCGGCGACTCAGCGAGTGCCAGGTAATCTAAATATCAGCTTCAACTTTGTTGAAGGTGAGTCGCTCATTATGTCCTTTAAGGATATTGCGGTGTCTTCTGGTTCAGCCTGTACCTCGGCTAGCCTTGAGCCATCCTACGTGTTGCGAGCACTTGGTTTAAATGACGAAATGGCACATAGCTCTATTCGGTTTGGTATTGGTCGCTTTACTACAGAAGAAGAGGTTGAGTATGTGATTGGTCATGTTCGCGAAGCAGTAGAAAAACTGCGCGAACTGTCACCGTTATGGGAAATGTACAAAGACGGTGTTGATTTAGAACAGGTTCAGTGGGCTGCTCACTAGAGTAGATTGCCGCCGAAAATATTGTTGAGAAGTTGGAGAGGGTATAACAATGGCTTACAGTGAAAAAGTATTAGACCACTACGAGAATCCGCGTAACGTTGGTGCGCTGGATAAAGATTCCACAAGTGTCGGTACCGGTATGGTTGGTGCTCCAGCCTGTGGTGACGTAATGCGCTTGCAGATCGAAGTTGATGAAAATGATGTGATCTCCGACGCAAAATTTAAAACCTATGGTTGTGGGTCTGCAATTGCATCCAGCTCGCTGTTAACCGAATGGGTTAAAGGCAAGACACTGGATGAAGCGACGCAAATCAAGAATACAGATATTGCTGAAGAGCTGGCGTTGCCACCGGTTAAAGTTCACTGCTCTGTACTGGCAGAAGATGCTATTAAAGCAGCGATCAGCGACCTGCAAAGCAAGCGCTCAAGCAATAAGTAATCAATAGCATAATCGGTAACAAGACAGGTTCTAGAGGTAGTTTATGGCCATTACGATGACGGCAACAGCGGCTGAGCACGTTACGAAACATTTAGCTCAGCGCGGTAAAGGTATTGGTGTGCGCGTTGGCGTGCGAACCAGTGGCTGTTCTGGTTTGGCCTATGTGCTTGAATTTGTCGATAAGGCTGATGAAGGTGATCAGATTTTTGAAGATCATGGTGTCAAAATTGTTGTTGATGAAAAAAGCCTGGCCTATCTGGATGGGACTGAGCTGGATTTTGTGACCGAAGGGCTTAACGAAGGCTTTAAGTTCACTAACCCGAATGTCAGTGGTGAGTGTGGCTGCGGTGAGAGTTTTAACGTCTGATAAGTAAAGCCTTTCGATCCTCTTAATGATGCGCCGCTTTATTTTTCAGTATTGCCGGCGCATTTATCTGTTTCAATTGCTCTGATATTATCGCGCTTCCCTGTCGTTCTCAGTGCTAACCTGAAAAGTAGGTGAGTCAATTGTGTCTTTAAAGGAAAATTATTTTCAGCTGTTCGAAGTGCCTGAACAGTACCGCCTCGATGAAAGCGCACTGCGCGCGACCTATCGCGAATTACAGCGCAAAACCCATCCTGATAAATTTGCCGGTGGTTCCGAACATGAACAGTTGTTGGCGGTGCAATATGCGGCGACCATCAATGATGCCTATGATGTACTCACTTCGCCACTTAAGCGTGCCATTTATATGTTATCCCTAAAGGGGATTGATTTAGATGATCAGGCCTCTGGGGCTATGGATCCGATGTTCTTAATGGCGCAAATGGAGTTGCGAGAAGAGCTTGAGCAGGCTGAGCATTCTTCAGACCCTGAATCAGCTCTGGAAAAGGTTGCAGAGCATATTGATAGTGAGATGACTCAGTTGCAGGCTGCTTTTGTAGAACAGTACGAAAAAGGCTGTCAAGCTGAATTGGCGGCGGCCGTTGAAACAGTGAAAAAAATGCAGTTTTTGGCCAAAGTCCAGATTGATCTTGAGCACCTAGAACACGAATTGTTGGTCGATTAAATAAACTAGATTGAACCAGGCCGTTTTCTTATCGACGAGCGGTGTGGTTAGAGAGCACTAAATGGCGTTATTACAATTATCAGAGCCAGGTATGGCACCGGCTCCCCATCAGCGTAAGCTCGCTGTGGGTATTGATTTGGGCACAACACATTCATTAGTTGCCACTGTGCGCAGCGGTAGTGCCGACGTGATCGCTGATCATGAGGGGCGTAAACTGTTGCCCTCGGTGGTTCATTATGGTCAGGATCAAATTAGCGTGGGATATGAGGCGCGCGAACAGGCGGTTCGTGATCCGCTCAATACCATTATTTCTGTTAAGCGCCTAATGGGCCGCGGCATTGAAGACGTGGCGACCTTTGATCACAAAATGCCTTATCAGTTTGCTGAGAATGAAGGCAAAGGTATGCCTAAAATAGACACCGCGGCGGGCCATGTTAGCCCGGTTGAGGTCTCTGCTGAAATTTTGAAAGTGCTTGCCGCACGCGGGCGCGAGGCGTTGGACGGTGATCTGGATGGGGCGGTGATCACCGTGCCAGCTTATTTTGATGAAGCTCAGCGTCAGGCAACAAAAGATGCGGCGCAGGTGGCGGGCTTAAAAGTTTTACGCCTGTTGAATGAGCCAACAGCGGCTGCAATTGCCTACGGGCTCGATCAAGAAGATGAGGGGGTTATCGCTGTTTATGATTTAGGCGGCGGTACCTTTGATATTTCCATTTTGAGATTACAGGCCGGTGTGTTTGAAGTGTTGTCCACCGGTGGTGACACTGCGCTGGGTGGTGACGACTTTGATCGCGCTATTGCCGAGTGGATACTTAAAGAATCAGGCTATACGCAGGATGTTGGTCCCAGCTTAAGCCGTCAGCTAATGGAGCGCGCGCGCGCTATTAAAGAGCAGCTCTCTGAACAGGAAAAAATCAATGCGACTATCGAGCTTGATGATTTCTACTGGCAAGGCGACCTGGACCAACATTGGTTTAATGCGCTGATTGCGCCATTGGTTGATCGTACCCTGAAAGTTTGCAAAGGCGCACTGCGTGATGCAAAACTGAAAGCTAAAGATTTGACCAATGTGGTCATGGTGGGTGGTTCAACTCGTGTGCCCTATGTACGCCAGCGTGTAGGTGAGGTGTTTGGTTGTGACCCCAAGGTCGATATTGATCCTGATTTGGTCGTGGCCACCGGCGCCGCATTGCAGGCAGATGTATTGGTGGGTAATAAAAGTAGCGATGACATGCTGTTGCTGGATGTAAACCCGCTGTCGTTGGGTATCGAAACCATGGGCGGACTGTCGGAAAAAATTATTCCTCGTAATGTCACCATACCGATTGCCAAGGCGCAGGAATTTACCACCTATAAAGATGGTCAAACGGCAATGGCGATTCATGTCGTGC
Source organism: Gammaproteobacteria bacterium F7 (assembly GCA_001593685.1). GTDB lineage: Bacteria > Pseudomonadota > Gammaproteobacteria > Pseudomonadales > IMCC2047 > IMCC2047. The sequence goes on along the minus strand of LUKI01000022.1, from coordinate 30,527 downwards.
AGGGTGAGCGAGAACTGGTTGCAGACTGCCGTTCTTTGGCGCGATTTGAGCTACGAGGTATTCCGCCAATGGTTGCGGGTGCGGCGCGTATACGAGTGACTTTTCAGGTTGATGCTGATGGCTTGTTGAGTGTTTCGGCTAAAGAAATGACCACCGGCGTTGAGAGTAGTGTCACCGTGAAGCCTTCCTATGGACTGGAAGAGGAACAGGTGACCGAGATGCTCAAAGAGTCCATTGCTCATGCCCGTGATGATGTTACTGCGCGACAGCTGCGTGAAAAGCAAGTGGATGCGAAAGGTCTCTTGCTGAGTATTGAAAATGCGTTAGCAGAAGATGGTGATAGTCTATTAAGTGCTGCTGAGCGTGCTGATATTGAAGCTGCTCTCCAGCGTCTTCGTGATGTGGTGGATGGTGATGATATTCATGCCATTACTCGTGAAGTAGAAAAGGCCGGTCAGGCCAGTAATGAATTTGCAGCGCGTCGTATGGACGCCAGCATTAAACAAGCATTGTCAGGCAAAGCGCTTGATGCAATTAATGTGGAAAAAGAGGGGTAGTTTATGCCACAGGTTGTTTTTTTACCGCACCCGGAATTATGTCCTGAAGGGGCTGTGCTTGAGGTTGAGTCCGGTGCCAATCTGCTGGATGAAGCGTTGCACAGTGATATCGATATCGAACATGCCTGTGAGATGTCCTGCGCTTGCACAACCTGTCACGTGATTGTGCGTGAAGGTTTTGATTCGCTTGACGAGTCTGATGAGCTGGAAGACGATATGCTGGATAAAGCGTGGGGGCTAGAGCCTGAGTCGCGTTTAGGGTGTCAGGTTATTGTTGGCGAAGAAGATCTGGTTGTTGAAATACCCAAATATACAATCAACCAAGTGTCCGAAGGTAAGGTTTAAGGGAGCGCACACATGAGTCTAAAATGGTTAGATGTGCTGGATATTGCAATTGAGTTGTCTGAAAAGCATGACGATGTTGATCCGCGTTTTGTGAACTTTGTCGATCTACGCAACTGGGTACTAGAGTTGGATGATTTCGATGATGACCCCGCCCATTGCGGAGAGAAAATCCTTGAAGCTATTCAGATGGCCTGGATTGAAGAGATGGACTAAGCCTTAAAGGGCTTTCTTTGAGCGGCGCCAATTGGCGCCGTTTTTATTTTCGTTTTACACGCGGCGATGCTGCGCTAACTCATTGACAAAACGTCATATTCTTTTCATATCAAAGCACGTATAATACGCGCCCCTAGGATCTTCTGGATAGATCGATGATGACTGCGCTTGATTTTTGCGGAGTGTGTTGCAAGGCGAAGCCTGCTGTGAATGTTCAAACCTTCGCAAAGGCTTCAACGCAGTAGGACGCCCGCAAAAATAAAGCCCGAAGGGTTCGGCTAAAAATCCACCCTGCCTGTGTTGCTCCGCTTGTTGTATAGCTACGGCATGCAACCTTCGCGAAGCGCCTCGGCAGAATGGATTTTTAACTCGAACGCAGTTTATCAGCGACTTATCCAGAGGATCCGGATTTTAAACCCCTAAATTAATCTGAACTTGGAGACGAAAGTCCATGGCAGTTGAACGCACTCTATCCATCATTAAACCAGATGCAGTAGCTAAAAACGTAATCGGTAAAATCTACAGCCGTTTCGAAACAAACGGTCTGAAAATTGTTGCCGCTAAAATGATTCATATGGACGATGCTAAGGCGGGCGGTTTCTACGCTGAGCATAAAGAGCGTCCGTTCTTTAAAGACCTGGTTGAATTCATGACCTCGGGTCCTGTTGTTGTTCAGGTTCTGGAAGGCGAAGGCGCTGTGGCTAAAAACCGCGAGTTGATGGGCGCAACAAACCCAGCGGAAGCGGCTGAAGGTACGATTCGTGCGGATTTTGCTAATTCTATCGACGCTAATGCGGTACATGGCTCTGACTCTACTGAGTCGGCTGCCCGCGAAGTGGCTTACTTCTTCGCTGAAGATGAGATTTGCCCACGTTAATAGCTGACCGTTGTTAACTGTATTATCTCGATTAATTAGTTTTTGAACTTTTTTTTTAAAACAAAAGGTAGCCGATATGACTGACTCTGCACCAAAAGTTAATCTGCTCGGTATGCCGATCGAGAAGCTGGAGGCTTTTTTCCTCAGCATCGGGGAAAAAAGCTTTCGTGCTAAACAGGTTATGAAATGGATACATCATTTTGGGGTGTCCGATTTCAATGATATGACGGATTTGGGCAAAGCGCTGCGCCAGAAACTCAGCGACATTGCCGAAATTCGTGGCCCGGAAGTGGTTTATGAGGGGATCTCTAAAGACGGTACCCGCAAGTGGCTGGTCAAGGTTGAGGGTGGAAGCAGCGTTGAAACCGTGCTGATTCCCGAGGGTAATCGTGCCACGCTTTGTGTTTCATCACAGGCTGGCTGTATTCTGGATTGCAGTTTTTGCTCCACCGGTAAGCAAGGATTTAACCGCAATTTAACAGCAGCTGAAATTATTGGTCAGGTGTGGATTGCCAGTCAGGCAGTGACCAAAAAACAAGGGGCCAATGACCAGGCGATCACCAATGTAGTGATGATGGGCATGGGCGAGCCGTTGCTGAACTTTGATAATGTGGTGGACGCTATTCACATTATGATGCAGGACTGGGGCTACGGCATTTCCAAACGCCGCGTTACGCTCAGCACTGCGGGTGTTGTGCCTGCGCTGGATCAGCTACGTGAAGTGCTGGATATTTCACTGGCTATTTCGCTACACGCACCTAACGACGAGTTGCGCAATCAGCTGGTACCACTGAATAAAAAATACCCGATTAAAGAATTATTTGCCGCTTGTCACCGTTATCTTGAGGTTATGGGTGAGCGTCGGGTGATTACCGTTGAGTACACACTGATCTCCGGTGTCAATGATCGTCCAGAGCATGCCCGCGAGCTGGTAAAAGTGCTGCGCGAACTGCCCTGTAAAGTCAATTTGATTCCTTTCAATCCGTTTTCCCTGTCGGATTACAAACGCTCCTCGCGGAACGCTGTGAAAGCTTTCCAGGATATTTTGATCGCGGCGGGGTATACCGCTACTATACGCAGCACCCGTGGTGATGATATTGATGCTGCATGCGGGCAGCTGGTTGGTCAGGTTGAAGATAGAACCCGCCGGAACAGCCGCTATATTGATGCGGCTAATATTGGATAGCACCAATAATCAACAACTTGTGGGCACTGGTCTATACTAAGCAGCAGAGGTATTTTGCAACTGCTTGTTTTTAGTTGTTTTTGTGGGTTTCTGGCGAAGAGAAAATAACATGAAAAAACCAACAATTGTTGGAAAGATAATTTCTTCCGGCCGTGTCGGCCTGGCGGCTTGTTTGGTCCTTTTAGTGGGCTGTGTATCAACGACTGATTCACGCTTCGTCAATAACGCGAATGAAGATGAAGCGTTGCGCAAATATACTGACCTGGGTCTGCTGCATATCCAAAAGGGCGATACCGTGGCTGCTATGCCGCCATTAAAGCGTGCGCTGGAAATTGACCCTAAATCTGCCGATGTGAATGCGGCTTTTGCAATGCTGTTTCAGGTGGAAAATGATAATTTGCTGGCGGAGAAGTACTTTAAAAAGGCGCTGCAGTTTTCTTCCGGCACTGAAAAAACGCGCATCCGCAATAATTATGCGAGCTTTTTGTTTGGCGCCGACCGCTTGATTGACGCCTGTAAGCAGTTACGTATGGCCAGCGAAGACCCCTTTTACGAGAAGCGTGCGCAGGTGTATGAAAATTTGGGGGTCTGTTATCAGCGTCTGGGTAAACGGGATGAGGCTCTGACGGCCTATGAAAAAGCTATTTCAATTGAAGATACCCGTGCTCGTGCGTTGTTGGAAGCGTCATTCCTTCAGTTTAATCAAAGCAATTTCAACCAAAGTGCTTTGTATCATGAAAGCTATCAGCGCTTGGTGCGTTATCGTATCGCTAACAATACGCCCAAAAGTTTATGGTTAGGTGTTCAGTTGTCTCGTGATTCCGGGGATGCTAATGCTGAAGCCAGTTATGCGCTTAAACTCAGGAATATGTTTCCCGGGTCTCCCGAAAATAAAGATATTTTGAAGGGCGGATAAGGTTGGATAATCTCGCTGAAAAAATTGTTGAGCAAGACCTGTCGCCAGTTGATTTAAAACTGGTTGCCGAACAGTTAGGTGCTGGTGAGCTGTTACGTAAAGCACGCGATAAAGCGGGTTTGACTCAGACCTATATCGCGCGTCGTTTGAATATGGCTGAAAGTGCCATTGCTCATATTGAGGCTGAAAATTTTTCTGCCCTGCCAAGTGCAACATTTGTGAAAGGCTACCTAAAGAATTACGCCCAATGTGTTGGGGTGAAGAGCGAAGAGGTGCTGGCTGCTTACCAGCGTTACCTTGATGCTCAGCAAGAAACGCCTAAGTTACGGAAGCGCGAACGCATCAAGGCTGCAACCTCTGACCCAGTGATGCGATTGTTAGGAATTTTGTCGGTGCTGTTATTTGTGCTGACTTCGGTTTATTTCTGGAATGAACAGCAAGCTGAAGAGCTGATGCCCGCAACTGAGCAGGTAGCCGTCGTTGAGGCGGGAACCGTGAGCGGTAAAACCCATATTGAAGCGGTTGACCTAAGTGTTAGTTCTGAGTCGGCGAAAGCGACTGCTCCAGAGGCAACGCTGTTGGTACAGTTTATTGATAGTAGCTGGCTTGAAGTGCGCGATGCCGATGATAAGATTCTTTTTAATGGCGTTAAGTTAGCCGGTGAAGAAGTTAACCTGACTAGCCAATCTTTTTTTGATGTCGCAATAGGCAATGCAGCGGCGGTTAAACTGTCATACAATAGTGCGCCAGTTGATCTGTCGAGTGCGGCCCGCAGTGGTGATATTACCAACATTGAGCTTGGTCTCCGACAGCCCTGATTTACGCGTTTATTCGCAGACAGTGACAACCTGATACAAACCTATTTAATTTAAGGATTACGCCTTGGCAAAGATTAAAGCCATCCGCGGTATGAATGACATACTGCCTGCTGAAACGTCGAGCTGGCAGTATCTTGAAGAAACCGTTTTGCGAGTTTTGAAGGGGTATGGTTATCAACAGATTCGCATGCCAATTGTTGAGTATACCGACCTTTTTAAACGCTCTATCGGTGAGGTCACCGATATTGTCGAAAAAGAAATGTATACCTTTGAGGATCGTAATGGTGAAAGCCTGACATTGCGACCTGAAGGAACAGCCTGTTGTGTTCGCGCCTGTGAAGAGCACGGTCTGCTGTACAACCAAGTGCAGCGGTTATGGTACAACGGCCCGATGTTTCGTTATGAACGACCTCAGAAAGGGCGTTATCGCCAATTCCACCAGATCGGCGTTGAAACCTTTGGCATGGCTGGTCCGGATATTGATGCGGAGCTGATTATGCTCAGTGCGCGCCTGTGGCGAGAGCTGGGTTTGCTGGATCATGTAACATTGGAAATTAACTCGCTGGGCAGTGCTGAGGCGCGCGCGCGTTATCGGGACGATTTAGTTACTTTTCTGGAGAAACATATCGATCGACTGGATAAGGACAGTCAGCGACGCTTGAGCAGTAACCCATTACGTATTTTGGATAGTAAAAATCCTGATACGCAGGCCTTGCTTGATGAAGCCCCCAACTTCAAAGACTATCTGGATCAAGAATCTGCTGATCATTTTCAACAGTTACTGGCGAGGCTCGATGCCGCTGGCATCGCTTATCAAGTTAACCCACGCTTGGTTCGTGGGCTCGATTATTACAGTAAAACAGTGTTTGAATGGGTGACCGCGGAACTGGGTGCTCAAGGTACGGTCTGTGCTGGTGGTCGCTATGATGGTTTAGTTGAGCAATTAGGTGGCAAGCCAACCCCCGCCGTTGGTTTTGCGATGGGCGTTGAGCGTCTGATATTAATGTTACAAACCTTGCAGTGCATTCCTGATAATTTGTCGAAAACAGCCGATATCTATGTTGCATCTGCAGGCGAAGGTGCGAGTTCAGCTGCTTTGCAGGTTGCTGAAACGTTGCGCTCTGGGTTTGAAAACCTTCGTGTGCAGGTTGATTGTACGGGTGGAGGATTTAAAGGTCAGTTGAAGCGCGCAGATAAGTCGGGCGCCGATTATGCTTTATTGATTGGTGAAGAAGAGCTGGCCCAGAGTGAAGTTACTGTTAAGCCGCTGCGTGGCGGTGCAGAGCAAGCGAGAGTAAAATCCGATGGCTTGGTTGAACACTTCAAAAAATTAACGACTCACTAGATTACGGAGTATTCGGTGGAAACCTATCGTACAGAAGATGAACAGCTGGCAGCTGTGAAGCGCTGGTGGAAAGAAAACGGTAAATCCCTGGTTATTGGAGTGTTGCTGGCGATTGCTGCAGTGTTTGGTTGGCAGAGCTGGCAGGCGAATAAACAGGCGTCGGGAGAAGCGGCATCTGAGATTTATTTTAGCTTGATTGAGGCCGTAGCGCTGTCGAATGAAAGTCAGACGTCAACCGTCATGCACTTGGCTGAGCAGCTGAAAAATGATTATGGCTCGCTAACCTATGCCCAATACGGAGCGCTATTAGCTGCTAAACAGGCTGTGCTTGAAGGCAATTTTGAAGAGGCTGAGAGCCAGCTGAGCTGGGCTGTGGATAATGCCGATAAAGCCGGTTCTTTACACAAGGTTGCGCTATTAAGATTGGCGCGGGTCGTTGCCGCGCAGGGCGGTGAGGACAACCAGCAGCGTGCATTAGCGTTGATTGAAGGTGTGGACGCCGGTGCTCACCAGGCTAGTTATGATGAAGTTAAGGGCGATATTTACCTGAGCCTTGGACGTGAAGCGGATGCTCGATCGGCTTACCAGGCGGCTGCAGCTGCCAGTGAGACTGGCGCACGCCCTTTATTGAACTTAAAACTTGATGATGTGGCTGCTGAGGAAGGTTAGATGAAATCTTTATTCTCCACTCCAGTACTGAGAACGGTTAGTGCCGTCGCATTACTGTCTCTGATGGCGGGCTGCTCATTATTTTCTAAAGATGAAGAGGTTGGGCCTGAGCCTACCCCGTTAGTCAAATTTGATGCGCAGGCAAACGTTAATAAAGTGTGGTCTGCTTCGGTGGGTGACGGCGTTGGTGAGTATTATTTGAAGTTAACGCCAGCGATTGATGGCAAGGTCATTTATGCGGCTGATGCACGTGGTGTTGTGGCGGCTTTTGACCGGAGCACCGGGAAACGATTGTGGCGTGTTAGCCTTAAGGAGCCTTTGAGTGGAGGCGTTGGTGCCGGGTATGGATTAGTGCTGCTGGGCACGTCCAGTGGACATCTAGTGGCACTCAATAAAACGGATGGTAGCCAGGTTTGGCGTAAAGAGGTGTCCAGTGAAATCCTGTCGGCACCCAAAACCAATGCCAGTACGGTGGTGGTTCAGACGCAAGACGAAAAAATATTTGCTTTTGATCACAGCAGTGGTGAAAAGCGTTGGCAGTATGAAAGCAGCACACCGTCGCTGTCTTTACGTGGTACCAGTACGCCGGTCTTAACGCCCGAACTGGCTATTTTGGGTATGGGTAATGGCCAGGTAATCGCGCTTAATCCAGATAATGGCAGTTTGATTTGGAAACAGCGAGCAACGGTTGCGCAGGGCCGCTCTGAATTTGAGCGTATGACCGATATTGATGGCGATCTGCTGTTAGCGGGTAACGAGCTTTATGTCACTAGTTTCCAAGGCTTTGTTGTCGCTCTGGATGTAACTACCGGGCGGCCTCTGTGGCGTCGCGAGTTGTCCAGCTATCAGGGGCCAGATGAAGGGCTCGGTAATTTATATGTCAGTGCTGCTGACGGCGAGCTGTCGGCCATATCGCAAAGTGATAGTGAACTAAGTTGGACGCAGTCAGCATTGAAACATCGTGGTATCACGGCTCCGGTTACCTTTGGCAACTATGTCGCGGTAGCTGACTCGGAAGGTTATCTGCACGTTATGTCTCAGCGTGATGGTCGTTTTGTTGCGCGCAAGAAAATAGACAGTGACGGTGTGCGTTCAAAGCTACTGGCGAAGAGCAATATGCTGTATGTCTATGGTAATAGCGGTAAGCTAGTTGCAGTAACGGTTGAGTAGATTTTTACTGCGCTACATGACGTGCAATGCGCAGATTTTGGCGGGCTGTTTCGGCCCGCTTTTTAGATAACGATAGTGAACTTTGCCTGCTTGTTGGTTTGGTTGACTGTTTTTTATAGGTTTAGATCATGATCCCAGTCATCGCAATCGTGGGCCGACCCAATGTGGGCAAGTCCACTCTTTTTAATCGCCTCACGCGATCGCGCGATGCGCTGGTGGCTGACTATGCAGGCCTAACCCGCGACCGAAAGTATGGTGAGGGTGAGATCAGCGAGCGTAAATTTATTGTTATTGATACCGGTGGTATCAGTGGTGATGAAGCGGGTATTGATACCAAAATGGCCGATCAGTCCTGGCAGGCGATGGATGAAGCGGATGCGGTGTTATTTTTGGTTGATGCTCAGGTGGGTTTGACGGCAGCCGATGAAATGATTGCCAATCACTTGCGTAAAATTAATAAAACCTGCTATCTGGTTGCCAACAAAACCGACGGTTTGGATACCGATGTTGCGACGGTTGAGTTTCATAGTATGGGTTTGCCCAACCTATATCATATTGCTGCGGCCCATAACCGCGGTGTGCGTAGCCTGATGGAAATTGTGCTTGAGCCGTTTCCTGAGCCTGAGCCTATTGACGAGGAGGATGATAAAGGCACGCGTATTGCCGTTATTGGCCGTCCTAACGTGGGTAAATCAACGTTGGTAAATCGTATGCTGGGTGAAGACCGAGTGGTGGTTTATGACCAACCAGGCACTACTCGTGACAGCGTTTATATTCCTTATGAGCGACATGGAAAGCCTTACACCCTGATTGACACCGCGGGGGTGCGACGCCGTAAGAACGTTAAGGAAACGGTGGAAAAGTTCTCGATTATTAAAACGCTGCAAGCCATCTCCGATGCTAACGTTGTGGTGTGTGTATTTGATGCGCGTGAAGGCGTAGTCGATCAGGATTTGCATATGCTTGGTTACGCGCTGGATGCGGGGCGTGCGTTGGTGATTGCTGTCAATAAGTGGGACGGTATGGATGCCGACGACAAGCGCAAGGTTAAACAGGATTTGGAACGTCGGCTGGATTTTGTTGGCTACGCTAAGATCCACTTTATCTCTGCCTTACACGGCACGGCGGTAGGCGACTTATATGGTTCCATCGATAAGGCTTTTGCGTCGGCAACAACCCGCTGGTCAACGAACAAACTTACCAGTATTTTGCAACAGGCTACCACTGAACATGCGCCGCCGATGGTGAGAGGTCGTCGTATTAAGCTACGTATGGCACACATGGGGGGAGCGAACCCACCACGTATTATTGTGCACGGTAATCAGACCGAAAATGTACCCAATAACTACACCCGTTTTCTTGAAAACACTTTCCGCAAGGCGTTAAAAATCGAAGGCACGCCTATTTTTGTTGAGTTTAAGTCTGGAAAAAACCCCTTTGAAGGTCGCAAGAACCTGCTGACTGATCGCCAGCTTAATAAAAAGCGTCGCGTGGTTGAGCATGCGCGGCATAACAAACGCGGTCGATAAAGGCCGTATGGGTTTGTGTGAAAGCGGATTAACCTTGCAGTAAGTGCTGTTTTTGGTTGAATATGTTGGTAGCGCATTTAACGCTCCATTTTCTTTGAAGCCTGTCTATGTTGTGGCGACCTCGATCAATTTTACAACTCATGCTGTTTGGTCTAATGACCGTTGTTGCCCCGCTGTGTGTAGCTATTTTTTATACCGTCGAAACTATTGATGAGCAGGCGCGGCAGAACCAGTCGGTTAACCAACAAATAATCAGTTTGACGCGCAGTAGTCAGCAGTTCGAAGCCGGGTTGCATGAATTGGAGAGGCGTGCGCGCCAATACGTGGCCCTGATAGATAGCGATTTGCTGGCATTGTTTGTGCGCGAACGGCGACAGCTACTGCTAATCCTGGAACAGATGGCGACGGTGTTGCCTGATCACCAGGCCACTACGGCAACAACAATACGAGACAGTTGGCAGCTATTGGACGCAACATTAAACCAGTTGCCGGAGCAGGGAGCGGAAATGAAAGCGGCACTGCCTCTGTTCGCACAGTTGGGGGATGAGTCGTTTAAATTTCAGCGGCTGGTCCAACGCTATGTGGATCAGCGTCTGGCGACGTTAGTCGAAGATGCCAATAATATTCAGCGTTCTCTGCTGGTGATGGTTGGACTTTTGGCTGTATTGACGTTTTTCTTTTCTATTTTACTTATTTACTGGATTAACTCGCCGGTTAGGCAAATTCGCAAGCAGATTCGCCAACTGGGTAGTGGTGATATGAGTCAACCGATTCATGTTTCCGGCCCGGCTGAAATGCAGAAACTGGGTAGTCAATTGGAGTGGCTTCGTACACGGCTTGCTGAATTGGAGGCGGAAAAATTGCAGTTTTTACGGCACATGTCGCACGAGCTAAAAACACCGCTAGCCAGTTTGCGTGAAGGTGCTGACCTGATGGCTGAGGGGGTTGTTGGTGAGCTGCAACCGAAGCAACAGGATGTGGTGGATATTCTTCAGGCTAACAGCCATGAGCTGCAGCGATTAATTGAGAACCTGTTGGATTATAACCAGATGGTTCACAGCCAAGCGCTGGCGTTGCAGTTGGTTAATTTGCAGGCTTTGTGGCAGGAGCTGATTGCTACCTATCAAATGACCATTGAACGCAAAGGCTTGCAGTTACGGTACGCTGGTAGTGTCGACAGGTGGGCGGTGGATGAAACAAAATTCCGTGCAGTACTGGATAATTTGCTTTCCAATGCGGTCAACTATACGCCGCAACAGGGTGTTATAGATATCAGCTGGTACAAGGCTGAGGGGAACGGTGGCGAGCAATTAGTCATGGATGTTGCCAATAGTGGTGATCCTATTGGTGAACAGGAAAAAGCCAAGATTTTTGAGCCTTTTTATCAAGGTACTGGTAGTCGAAGTGGCCCTATCAAAGGGTCCGGTATTGGTTTGAGTGTGGCTAAAGAATGCATGCAGGCACATGGTGGCGATTTGGTGTTGGTCAAACATGATTCGCTGGCGGTGTGTTTTCGCTTGCAGTGCCCTGCGGAGGGTAATGAATGAAGTATCTTGTCATAGCGTTGGTGTTACTGTCAGGCGTGGGCTGTAGCAGTATGCAGCGCGACTATTATGAAAACTGGGAGCGTGAACCGGTACTGTCTGCCGAGCAGCGTTATTACTGGTTGCGTATCGCTGATTTGTACATGGAATTAACGCCGACCCAGGCACGACAGCGGTTGGACGCTATTGGCGACGAAGAAAAGACGACCTTGCAGTGGTATCGCTATGCGCTGCTCAATCAGCAGCTCAATAATCGCGCTGGCTGGATTCGTGCACGTGATGCGTTTCGATATGTGATCGCCTCAGAAAGCCTGAGTCAGGAACTGTACGGCTTGACCAAGTTGTTGCTGAAATATAATCAGAGTCTGATTAATTGGGATGCGCGCTATAGCAAGGTCAAAATGGAGTTAAAGGAAAGTGAGGGAATGCAGCGCGTGCTGGAGGAAAAAATTCAGGCGATTACTAATCTTGAGCAGAATATGAGCTCTCGTAAAGAACAGCCCGCTGAGCCTTAGCCGCTGCGCATAAGGTTAGCAGGGTAGAGTGAACGAAGATGGTAGATAATACGGCGGCACACATATTATTGGTTGATGATGATCCTAGCCTTCAAAAATTGCTGGCGATGCGTCTTGAGGCTGAAAATTACCAAGTAACTACGGCTAGCGATGGTCAGCAGGCGCTAGCTGAGCTTAACGTGCAGGATATTGACCTGGTTGTTAGTGATCTGCGCATGGATGGCATGAGCGGTATTGAGTTATTTGAAGCCATTCAGCGCCAATACACGGGGCTGCCGGTTATTTTGATTACCGCACAGGGCACTATTTCCGATGCTGTCTCGGCTACTCAAAAAGGGGTGTTTGGTTTTTTGACCAAGCCTGTCGATAAAAATGAGCTACTTTCTCAAATAGGGCAGGCCCTGGCACAAACCAGTCGAGTAGGCAGTGTCGACGCAAAAAACCAGTGGAGTTCAAGTATTCTGACTCGCAGTGAGAGTATGGAGCGGCTGTTAAGCACCGCTAAGCGCGTCGCAGAATCCGATGTCAGCTTGTTAATTACCGGAGCGAGCGGTACCGGTAAAGAGTTGTTGGCACAGGCGATTCACCGTGGCAGCCCGCGACATCAGCAGCCGTTTATTCCAATTAACTGCGGCGCTTTGCCTGAACCGTTATTGGAATCAGAGCTATTTGGACATGTGAAAGGCGCCTTTACGGGGGCCAGTAGTGACCATCTTGGTTTGTTGAGGGCTGCTGATGGCGGTACGCTGTTTCTTGATGAAATTGGTGATATGCCGGTGCCATTGCAGGTTAAATTATTACGTGTGCTTCAGGAACGTCAAGTTCGACCGGTAGGAAGCACGCAGAGTTACCCTGTTGATGTACGAATTATTTCCGCGACTCACCGGGATCTTGAACAGGCCATGAAAAAAGGTTTGTTTCGCGAGGACCTGTATTATCGATTGAATGTGGTCAATCTTAAAATTCCCGTATTGGCGGAGCGTCGAGAAGATATCCCGCTGCTTGCAAATTATTTTTTGCAGCAGTGCCGAAAGGGGCGGTATAGCAAGGCGACGGCATTTAGTCCTGAGGCTATGAATTTGCTAGTGAGTGCGGGCTGGCCTGGAAATGTACGGCAACTGGAGAATGTCGTGCAGCAAATTGTTGCTTTAGCGCATACAAAAATGATTCCTGAAGCGCTGGTTCGCGAGGCTATTGATAGCGAATCTGGCGTCATGCCTTCTTTTAACGATGCTCGCCACCACTTTGAACGCGATTATTTAGTTAAAGTGTTGCGGCTGACCGAAGGCAATGTTTCTCGTGCCGCTAAATTAGCGCAACGAAACCGAACTGATTTTTACAAACTCCTGCAGCGCCATAACTTAAAGCCTGATCAGTTTAAAAGTTAAGCTGTTCCATTTTTCCTGTCTCAAAAAACAGACATTTTTGAGTTGGGTCAAAAGATTGAAAAGCCTGCCAATTAAGGCTTGCAGTCCTAAAAAAATCCCTTTATGTTCTAGAAGTCAGTTTTGTTTCCAAAAGGAGACGCTTTAACTGGCTGATATATAAAGAAAAATTATATAAGCGCTTGTTTTGTCTTAATTTAGAGACATAAAAAGCATTCCCTTCTTTGTGTGGAATGGCCGTGACTGTTAACTTGCTCTATAACCTGTTGAATATAAAGATTAAATCAAGGTTGGCACGGCTTTCGCATTGCTTTATGAAAAGAGTAAATCAATGTTAAGCACATCACCGATAGCCCTCTACTGTTATCCGTATGTGAACAGTCGGCGTGATGCTGATGTAACCATTTGGAGATTTTTTAGTGTCCATAACGTTTGAGTTCAGTAAGTGCGGCAGCATGCTGGAACAGTATTACTGGCTCAGGGAAGAGTGTTTTCGCAAAGAGCTTGGCCTGGAAGCCTTTGATGGCGGCGAAGATATCTACGACCAACACGGCAAAATTCTGATTGTTCGTGACGGAGAAACCTGTGTTGGGGGTGTTCGTATTACCGGCTGCTCTCTATTTGGGCAAAGCCTGATGCCGCTTGAGCATAAAGGCTTGGATATCAGCGCTATGCTGCCGCAGCTAGAATTACCGTTAGCTCCCTATTGTCAGTGGGAGCGCTTGGTTCTTCGCCCGGAGTATCGAGGCATTGATATGCTGAGAGGTGTTTGCCGTGCGTTGGTCAGAGGTTGTGCAAGTCTTGGTTATCACTATGCCTTCAATGTAACAGGCATTAAACGTGCAAGGCTCTATAAGCGTATCCACTCAAATCTTGGTTATGATTACGAAATTTATAATCAGCTAAAGACACCTGTTGAGAATAATTTTGCTCATTTAGAGCACCTGCTATCGATCGCTTTTATTCCGGAAGCGGAGCGTGATGCCTTGACCGGCCTCGCAGGTGAGCAAGTGTTTGCTGGCTTATGGCAGCCAACCGCTATGCTGGATGCTGCTTAGCCACCAGCTAATTTGGCTTGATAGCCAAGTTTAGTGAGAGCTGAAAGTAGCTGTTCGCGGTAGTCGCCCTGAATTTCAATGACACCGTCTTTGACGGTGCCGCCACTGCCGCAACTTTTTTTCAGTTGTTTAGCAAGCGCTTTTAGCTCGTCTGCGGGTAGTAACACGCCTTCGACCAGTGTCACGCCTTTGCCCTTGCGACCTTTGGTCTGGCGGGAAATACGGACGATACCGTCGCCTTCGGGAATGGCACTGTTCTGTTTGCAAGTGCATTGTTGCTGAGGTTGTTGGCAGTCTGGACAGGTACGGCCCTGATCGGTGGAATAAACAAGGCGGGATGAACGGCTCATGACATCTCTCTGTTGGCTGTTATAAGGGGCTAGGTGTAAGTAACACGGGAATCAGTGGGCGAGCCCACACTCATCTATATTAAGTAATGTTAAATCGAAAAACTGATTTAATCTGCGTGATGGATATATTATGAAAAGCTTACTTCAATTGCGTGTTTTTTCTTTATTTGTTTTATTCATAACCGCTTTCTCCGCATCGCTACAGGCAGAAAACGCAGTGATGAATTTGGATCAGCTGGAGGTCAAAGCTGAGCTACGTTATGTGCCTGGGCAAGATAAACCGTTTACGGGTAATGCGGTAAGTTATTTCGCTGATGGTATGCAGAAGTTGCAGGTCAGCTTCGTTGAGGGCCAAAAGCACGGCAAAGAAATTGCCTGGTATGAAGATGGACAGCTGCGTTATGTTGTTCGTTACCGTTACGGTGAGCCGCAAAGTGTTGGCTCGGCCTGGTATGCGCGCACTAATCGAGCTAATGCCGTAGCCTCCTCATTACGCTATTGTGGTGAAGACGACATGAATACAGGGTTTTGCGACCCCGGGCTGCAGGAATCCAGTCGAATTGAGTTTAAAAACTGATGAGTCGTTAGCTGATGCTCAGAAATGCAATAGCTTAACGCTTTTGTTAAGGTTGTAGAGGTCCAAGGCCATGCTTAATGCATTGCTTGAGAGGTGTCTATGGCAACAAAATACCCTGGCAGGCATGACGGTTTTGATCCGTTAAACCTTCCTGTTAGTCCTCTTTACAGTACACAAACTCAGTGTGCACTGGAAAACTTCCCGGTCAGTGGTTTGGTGATGCCCCGCGTCTTTATTACCACCCTGGGGACCATTAAAAAAACGGCTGCTCAAGTTAATGTCAGATTAGGTCTGCTGGATAAAGAGCGGGGTGAGGCCATTGCCAAGGCTGCCGGCCTTATTCAGAGTGGCCAATACTTGCAGCACTTTCCTGTTGATGTATTTCAGACCGGCTCTGGAACCAGCACCAATATGAATGTTAATGAGGTGATCGCCACACTGGCGGCAAACAGCAGTAGCCTCGTCATCCACCCAAACGACCATGTTAATTTGGGCCAAAGCAGCAATGATGTTATTCCTACCGCCATTCATATCAGTGCAGTATTACAGCTGAATGATCAGCTGTTACCGGCGCTTGAGCATTTACAACGGATAATTGGGCGACGAGCACAACAGCTGGAGTCGCAACTTGCGACGGGGCGTACTCACTTAATGGATGCCATGCCGATTTCGCTGGGGCAGCAGTTAAGCGGTTGGCAGTCACAAATTGAACAGGGTATTCAGCGAATTAAAGCCGTGTTACCACGCTTGAGTCAGATCGCCCAGGGAGGGACGGCCGTCGGTACGGGGGTTAATACTCACACTGAATTTGCTGATCAGATAGCCCTGGCGTTAACGACCGAGACCGGACATAAATTCATAGCCAGTGGCTGTTTTTTTGAAAGTTTGAGCTGTCAGGATACGGCGGTTGAGCTTTCCGGGCAGTTACGTGTTATTGCAGTAAGTTTGATGAAAATTGCCAACGATTTGCGGTGGATGAACAGTGGGCCATTAGCAGGATTTGGTGAAATAGAGTTGGAAGCCTTGCAACCCGGTAGCAGTATTATGCCTGGCAAGGTTAACCCGGTGATTCCGGAAAGTGTCGCGATGGTTGCCGCTCAGGTGATGGGAAATGACGCGACGATTGCTATTGCAGGGCAAAGCGGTAACTTCCAGTTAAATGTGATGTTGCCGGTCATTGCCTATAATCTGCTGCAGAGTATTCAATTACTCGCCTCCAGCAGTCGCTTGTTAGCAGATAAGGCGATTGCTACGTTTAAGGTGAACAGTGACCGATTGCAGAAAAATCTGGCCCGTAATCCTATTTTGGTAACAGCACTGACCTCATTAATTGGTTATGAAAAAGCCGCTGATATTGCGAAGCAGGCTTATCGTCAGCAGCGAGCTATTATTGATGTGGCAGAAGAGTTAACCACTATCCCCCGCGCCGAGCTGGAGCAGCTGCTGGATCCGCAAAAGTTGATCTAGCCGTTTCGCTAATTCCTTATTTTCGTTATTGATTTTGTCTGAGCATTAGCGCCGCTTTGAGGTACAATGCGGCCTTTCAATTGGCAAATCATTAACCGGGGCGTGAAGATGACCTTAATTCGCGAAGAAGACTTAATACAGAGCGTTGCAGATGCACTGCAATATATTTCCTATTACCACCCAACTGACTTTATCAAGGCAGTCCACGAAGCCTACCTGAAAGAGGAGTCTCAGGCCGCTAAGGATGCGATGGCGCAGATTCTGATTAACTCGCGCATGTGTGCCGAGGGCCATCGTCCAATCTGTCAGGATACGGGTATCGTTACCGTATTTTTAAAAATCGGCATGAACGTACAATGGGAAACCGATAAATCAGTCAGCGACCTGGTTAACGAAGGCGTGCGTCGGGCCTATAACGATCCGGATAACCTGTTGCGAGCATCGATTCTCGAGGATCCGGCTGGTGCGCGTAAGAACACTAAAGACAACACCCCTGCTGTAATTCACATGGAAGTTGTGCCGGGTGATAAGGTAGAAGTACACGTTGCCGCTAAGGGTGGTGGTTCTGAGAATAAGTCCAAAATGGTCATGCTGAATCCAAGTGATAGCATTGTTGACTGGGTAGTAAAAACCGTTCCAACAATGGGGGCGGGTTGGTGTCCACCAGGCATGTTGGGTATTGGTATTGGTGGTACCGCTGAAAAAGCCGCCGTGATGGCAAAAGAAGTGCTGATGGATCCGATTGATATTCATGAGATTCGTGAGCGTGGCCCACAGAACCGAGTTGAAGAGCTGCGCATTGAAATCATGGATGCGGTGAATAAACTGGGTATTGGTGCACAGGGCCTGGGCGGTTTAACGACGGTACTTGATGTGAAAATCATGGACTATCCAACCCATGCCGCGTCATTACCGGTGGCAATGATCCCTAACTGTGCGGCCACCCGTCACGCCCACTTTACGCTTGATGGCTCAGGCCCTGCGGAATTAAAGGCGCCTAAACTGGAAGACTGGCCAGAGATCACGGAAACCGGCGGCAATCAGGTTCGTCGAGTTAATCTGGATGAGGTTAAACACGCTGATATTCAAGATTGGCAGCCGGGTGAAACACTGCTGCTGTCGGGCAAAATGTTGACTGGTCGTGATGCGGCACACAAGCGTATGACGGATATGATTGCAAAAGGCGAGCCGTTACCTGTTGATTTGAAAGACCGCTTTATTTACTACGTGGGCCCAGTCGACCCAGTTCGTGAAGAGGTGGTTGGCCCGGCGGGTCCGACGACGGCAACCCGTATGGATAAATTTACCGAAACAATGTTGGCTGAGACTGGCCTGATTGGCATGATTGGTAAAGCTGAACGTGGCCCGACAGCTATCGAAGCGATCAAAAAACACAAAGCGGTTTACCTGATGGCTGTGGGTGGTGCGGCTTACCTGGTATCTAAGGCTATTAAGAAAGCTGAGATTGTGGCCTTCCCTGAAATGGGCATGGAAGCAATCTACGAGTTTGAAGTCGAAGATATGCCCGTTACCGTGGCTGTGGATGTGAAGGGTGAATCGGTTCATAACACTGGCCCGGCACAGTGGCATGACATCATTGAAGAACGTGAGCTGACGGTTCAGTAACAACAGCAGGAAATAAAGTTCGGTCAATAGGCCGTTCTTTTACCTGCCTGTTCGGGGCTCCCTGGTTTTTTAAGGGGGCCCTTGATCTAGTTGCGATGAAGCGGCGTTTTTGTGGTCAAAGTGGTAGGTTTCATTAACTGTTTGCTGGAGTTTGATCATGACTTATTTAATTGAAGAGGCTTGCGAAGCTTGTCGTAACCTATCAGCGGGCGTTACGGAGGCTGAGCTGCCTTCATTGCTGAAAGAGCTGCCAGATTGGCGGCTTGAAAGTCGCGATGGTGAGCAACAAATTGAGCGTTGCTACCGCTTTAAAAACTTTGCTCAGGCTATGGCTTTCACCAATGATGTTGCCGAACTGGCTGAAAGTGAAAATCATCATCCGGCTATTTTGACGGAATGGGGCAAAGTAACTGTCACCTGGTGGACGCATAAAATCGCTGGGCTGCATAAAAATGACTTTATTTTGGCTGCCCGCACTGACCAACTATATCCCGATTAGTGCGCCACAGTGACACCTACAGACTCCTACTCACGGCTTGCTGACATTATTCTTGAGCTGGAAATGGCTATGCGACAGCACCAGCTTTGGCTGTCAGAAGAGCCGCCTCAAGAGGCACTGCAAAGTACTCAACCATTTTGTTTTGATACGCTGAGTTTTACTCAGTGGTTACAGTTCGTGTTTATTGCCCGGCTTCATCAGATCATCGAATTCCAGAACCCCCTGCCACAGCGCAGCGGCATTGTTGCCATCGCAGAAGAAAATTTTAAGGGCGCTGGTTTTGATGCGTCATCCATTATTCGTTGTCTGTTTAAATTTGATGCGTTGATTAGTGATCAAGCTAAAAGAAATTAACCTGGTTTAGGGGAGCAAATTCCCTGCCAGTCAGTCTACAGCTTCTATACTAATAATAATCGCGACATTGCCTTTGGTGCCAATTGTCGCTGCCTGTTGTAGATGGTGGACTCGTTGTTGCAAATCACTTCTCGTTCTGCGTTGACGCTTATTACGCCATACCTATTGATGGCGATAGGTTTTTTTTCGTTGTCTTTTTTAGGCGTATTGTCGGTCGATCAGTTAGCGACTTTACGGCTGGTGCCCTATAGCCTCTTCATTGTCAGTGCCGCAATTAGTCTTTACTTTGGCCGCAATCGTATTTTCTATTTGTCACTGGTTATGGTGTTTCTGCATTGGGGCATGACCAGCTATTACCCCTATATCAATGCGACTAAGCAGGCGTATTTGTTGCTAATGTTAGGCTTGCTTGCACCGTTTAATCTTGCAGTATTGTCGTTATTGCGAGATCGAGGATTGACGCTAGTACAAAGCTATGTGATGGCGTCTGTTTTAGGCTTACAGCTAGCGCTGGTTGTTGAAGTGCTCAATGGCCATTTATCACCAGAGCTGTCACAACTTGAAGCACTATTTACATTGTTGCCTTGGCCTGCAGCCCTGGGAGAGCCGCTTAGCAAACCTGTTTGGTTTAGCCTAGTGCTTTCCGGCCTGGTTATCGGTACGCGCATTATCTTTCGAATGACCCCTCTTAATAACGCCTTGCTTGCGGTGTTATTAGCGATGGGATTCGTTTTTTATTTTGCCAATGCCAGTAATACGGTGGTGATGTTATTTGTTGTCGCCGGGTTGATTTCACTGTTAAGTCTTTTGCAGCACTCCTACGATATGGCCTATCGTGATGAGCTCACGGGATTGCTTGGACGGCGGGCGCTCAATGAGCGGCTATTGAGATTGAGTGGGCGCTACTGCATTGTGATGGTTGATGTGGATCATTTCAAAAAATTTAATGACACTCAAGGACATGAGGTGGGTGATCAAGTACTGAAAATGCTTGCTGGTCAGCTGGAAAAGACAACTGGCGGTGCGAGGGCCTACCGCTACGGAGGTGAAGAGTTTACGCTGATTTTTGAAGGTAAAACGGCCGCGCAGATAGAACCGCATCTTGAAGCGCTCCGTGGTCGCGTTGCTGACTACCCAATGCGGATACGTGGAAATAATCGCCCTAATGATAGTAAAAAGGGCAAAAAACAACGTGCTAAAGGCAAGGGTTCAGGGCCACTCAAAGTCACAATCAGCCTGGGTGCAGCCGTAAAAACGGATAAATTACGAACCCCGGCGCTGGTCATGGAAGCGGCTGACAAAGCGTTGTATAGCGCTAAAAAATCAGGGCGTAATCGCGTTAAGTTTTCTTCATAGCAGTTTCGAAAAACCTGCCTATACTGAGAAAGCAGGGCTAGTTTCCCCCGCCGCCGACTTTTCTGTTGGCGCAGTCTTTTTCAAATAGTAAAGCAGGATGTGGTTATGCAGGAGTTACTTGATTATCTTCGTGTCTTGATTGACCGTGATGGTTCCGATTTATACTTGGCGACAGGCGCTCCACCCAGTATTAAAACCATGGGGCAATTGGTACCGATTGCTGAAACGCGGATGCCAAAGGGGCGGGTCGAAAAGCTGGCCTATGCTGCGATGAATGAAGAGCAAATCAAGGAGTTTGAAAGTAAGCCAGAAATGAATCTGGCGATCTCCGAAGAGGGGTTGGGGCGTTTTCGAGTCAATATTTTTAAACAGCGCAGTGAAGTGTCGATGGTCATTCGTTCCATTAAAACCGATATCCCCTATTATAAAGATCTTGGTTTGCCGACTATTTTGCCGGAACTGGTGATGGAGAAGCGTGGTTTGATTCTCTTTGTGGGTGGCACCGGCTCAGGTAAATCAACGTCGCTGGCATCGTTGATTGATCACCGAAACAGCAACAGCGCTGGGCATATCATCACCATTGAAGATCCTGTTGAATTTGTGCATCAGCATAAAAAGAGCATTATTAACCAGCGTGAAGTGGGCATGGATACCGATTGCTATGAGGATGCCTTGGAAAACACCCTGCGCCAGGCCCCCGATGTTATTTTGATTGGTGAAATTCGTAGCCGGGAAACCATGGAGCACGCGCTGGCCTTTGCCGAAACCGGCCACCTGTGTTTATCTACCTTGCACGCCAACAACGCTAACCAGGCGTTAGATCGAATCATTAACTTTTTCCCGGAAGAACGTCATAACCAGCTCTTTCTTGATCTCTCACTCAATCTGCGGGGCATTATTTCCCAGCGGCTGATTCCGACGGTGGATGCAAAACGTGCTGCTGCCATTGAGGTGTTGACCGGTACGCCACGGGTGAAGGATTTAATTAAAAAGGGAGATATTGATTCGCTTAAAGAAGTGATGGAAAAATCAGCTAATTCGGGGATGCGTACCTTTGATCAAGCGTTGCTGGAGCTTTATCAGCAGGGTCGTATTAGCATGGATGAAGCGTTACGTAATGCTGATTCGGCGAACAACCTGCGGTTGAAAATTACGCTGGGAGAAAAGGAAAAAGGTACGCCAGCCGCCGCTTCAGCGCGACCTTCTGTGGCTGAGCCTTCTGCTGCTCGACGAACTGCACCTGCTACTGCGGCCCGCCGCGAAGCGTCTGCCGCACCGAATGTCAAAGACGACTTACGCCGCTTGCGTGAGCAAGCACAAATGTCGATAAAGCCTGAGACTGAAAAGCCTAAACAGGCATCACAACCTAAGCCAGCAATGAGTGCCTTTTCATTGCAGCCGCTGGAAGAGGATGACGAGACTTAGTTGTGCTGAACACTCTTTTTTAAGCCCGCCGATTGGCGGGCTTTTTTTGTGCTCCAATTCCCCTACAATGGACACCCACCTTTCGATGGATAATGGACTATGAGCTTCTACTGGTATGACTTTGAAACCTTTGGTGCGGACCCTTTTCGTGACCGGCCCTGTCAATTTGCCGGTATTCGCACCGACGAGCAGTTCAATATTATTGGTGATCCCGACGTGTTTTTTTGCAAACCGGCCGACGATGTACTGCCACACCCGGAAGCCTGCCTGATCACGGGCATTACGCCACAGCAGGCACTACAGGAAGGTGTGCCGGAAGCTGAATTTATCGCCCGTATTCATGAACAATTTGCTGAGCCTGGTACCTGTGTGGCGGGTTATAACAGTATCCGCTTTGATGATGAAGTGACGCGCAACGCCCTGTATCGCAACTTTTATGACCCCTATGCCCGAGAGTGGCAACATGGCAATTCGCGTTGGGACATTATCGATATGGTACGCCTGACACGAGCATTACGCCCGGAGGGTATCAATTGGCCTGAGCATGAGGATGGCAGCCCCAGCTTTAAGCTGGAGCAGCTCACGGCCGCCAACGGTATCAGCCATGAAGCAGCGCACGACGCGTTGTCCGATGTATGGGCGACCATCGAATTGGCAAAATTGATCAAAACAAAGCAGCCGAAGCTTTATGATTATGTTTACAAGCATCGTGATAAGCGCTTGGTCGATCAGCAGCTCAATGTTGTCGCGCAAAAACCAGTGTTGCATATTTCTTCGATGTTTCCCGCCGACAGAGGCTGTGCGGCTATTGTGGTGCCGTTGGCACGCGATGTCGTCAATAAAAATGCCGTTTACGTCTACGATCTGAGTGTTGACCCCGAGCCATTATTGCGTCTGTCAGCGGAGCAAATTGCCGAGCGTATCTTTACACGTCGCGAAGATATGCCGGAAGGTGTTGAACGCGTGCCCATCAAAGCCGTGCATATCAATAAATGCCCGATTGTCGCGCCAGTTAATGTTGTCAGCGCCGAAGCCGCGGAGCGGTTGGGCATTGATTTAACTGCCTGTCGAGCCAACTTGGAGCATATTAAAGCTGTGGCCGGTATTGCGGAAAAGGTACAGGCCGTGTTCTCAAGTCGAGAATTTGAAACGCCAGATGACCCGGACCAGGCACTCTACAGTGGTGGTTTTTTCAGTAGCCATGATCGGCAGTTGATGGAGGAACTGCGGCAGATGACCCCTGAGCAGCTAAGTGCAGCAAACTTGCCCTTCAGGGATGCACGTTTGCCGGACATGCTGTTCCGTTATCGTGCCAGAAACTATCCCGCTACCCTGAGTGATGAAGAGCGCGCTCAATGGCAGGTGTTCCGTCGACGTTGTTTTGATGACGAAACAGTCGGTAGCCGCTTGACGCTGGATAGCTACTATCAGCGAATTGAGGCGTTGATGAATGCGCCACAGACCACGCTTGAGCAAAAGCAGATATTGATCCAGTTACAGGCGTACGGTGTGTCGTTGCAGGAGAGTCTGGACTAGCTCTGGTCAAGAATACTGACTCACGGCTGAGCGATCCTCAGCCGTGAGTGTTTAGTAAATGGCCAGTTCGGCTGGCCGGTGTTAGTTAACAAAACCCGTCTTCAGTGCTCTTAAGCTAGCCTGATCAACAGGTTGATAATCCTTTAGTGGAATTGGCTGCTGATTTGCCGTTGCGACCACGGCTAACTGCCGAGGTCGATTGATGAAATCCTGCTGATAAAGTGTCCGTAGGCTGCTCAAGTCAACGGCCTTAATGGCGGCGACCAGTTGTTCGCGGCTATCAAAATCAACATTCTGCCGATCAATTTCTCGCCAGTAGCGATTGCTGCGCTGGTTGAGGCGGCTGTCTCTTTCCATAATACGACCAATTAACGCCTGTTTGTGGGTTTGTAGTGCTGCTTCGTCAAGTGTTTCCAGGGTGCTGCTGGCGTTGGTCATGAAGTCTTCAATGGCGGTGATCAGCTTTTCTGGAGAGCTGTTGGGGGATTGAACGGTAAATGCCAGCGCGGGTACCTCGAGCAACGTCATCGGGCTGCTGAAAACGATATAACCCAATTGTTGACGGGTGCGTAACTGGTAGTAAAAGGGCGTTGATAAAATTTGATTGAGCAGGGCGTATTTAGCGCGATTACTGACCTGCTTGTTGTCGCCTTGTATGTACAGGGTGACAGCGTTATCGCTGTGTTGCACGGTAAATTGGTGGAGCAGTTTCTGGTTGTCAGGCAACTGCTGGATGTTGGGGCGGGCAATCGCCTGGGCTGGTTTTTGGGTGGCCAATCGGTTTTCAATTTGAGCAACTCGGGCGGTCATTTCAGCATGGCTAATATTGCCATTACCGAGCACTTCAATATCCAGCTGGCTTAAAAATTGGTTGGCGAAATGTCGTAGTTGCTCGGGGGTGGTCGATGCCAACGCCGCCATTAACTGCTGCTCTTGCCAGCTCGGATTTGTGACAAGGTAAGAGGTTTTCGATAGCCCCTGCTGATAAGGTTTTTGTCGAGAAGCGTTACGCCACTGGCGCAGTAATTCATTACGGTGACGATTAAATGTCTCGGTCGTTGTGTGTGGGTTTTTCAAGGCCTTGAGAACTTCGTCTAAAAGTAGTGGTTGCTTATCCTGATAGCCGGAAATACGCAGGCTGATGCCGCGTACGTGCCGGTAGAGTTGGTAATTTAACCCGGCCAGCATGGCTGGATAGCTGAACTCGTTAAGCTGGTCGTTAACCGTTTTAACGTACAGGGCGGTCAGTGCCGTATAGCGGGCTGATTGGTTTGCCAGTGGCGAACGCAGCGTGACATAAAAATCTGCCTTGGGCGTTTTAAAACTGGTATCAATGCTATGCCACCAGGACGTGCCTTGGGCGCTTACCTGCTGTTGAGGTTTCAGGGGGGTGACATCGGGCGCCTGAATAAGACTTAACTGTTCGGCGATAAACGGATTGTTGGCCGGTAGCTCAATGGTATCTGTTGCCGGGTTGTTGGCCCAAGACGTCAGCTGTTTGGCATCGAAGCGCTGGATCGCGTATCTGGCCTTGAAATGCTGGCTGACCTGATCGACAGCAGCATTTTTATCGACCACCATCATTAGCATATTGTGTGGATTAAGAGCATCTAGATAAGCGCTAATCAACTGCGGATCAAAATCCGTCATTTGATAGGGGGCGCTCAGTACCTGCTGCGGGGGCAGCTGTTTGAGACGGCTGGCCAAGCGGGTGACGAGGTGCATGCTGCTGCTCTGTTCCTGAAATTGGAAGTCCAGTTGTGCAAGCTGTGCCTGCTCCTGATAACGCCAGCTTTCAATGCCCTGTTGCTTGATGAGAGCAATGGTTTGAAATAGCGCCTGGGTGATGGCGTCAGTATTGTGGAGGCCCTGATCAGTCAGGTTAATACTGATTTGCAGACTGGCCTGCTCGTTATCTTCAAAGCCAATGCCGGCGCTGAGGCCTTCGGCCCAACCCTGTTCCTTTAAATAGGACAGCAGGCTTCCTTTGCCTTCGTGACCAAGCAGGTTGCTTACGTAGTGAACCGGTTTGCTGTCATAAAATGGGCGGCTACTGGGTATTGGGAATAAATATTTAATCTGTTTTAAGTCTTTATTGGGCTGGGTGTTAATGCGAAGCGGTAGCTGGCCATCAGCAAATAAAGGTTCCTTAAAATGAGGCACTGGGCTGTTGTGGTTGGCAATAGCGGCAAAACGTTCGCTGACCATTTTTTGCAGCTCATTGACCGATTGTTTTCCGAGTACCACGAGTGTCATGCGGTTGGCGGAATAATGCTGACGATAAAAGGCCAGCAAGTCGTCTCGAACAGGCTGTCCTTCACGGTCAGCAAGCGTCGCCAAGCTGCCTACTGAAAATTGTGAAAAAGGGTGTAAAGGGTTGCTAACGGTTTTAATAAGCTCGTACTGTAATCGGCTATCGTCTTTTATTTTTGCCTGGTACTCGGAATATACGGCATGTTTTTCGCGCTCGACATACTCAGGGTTGAACAAGGGGGCAATAAAAAACTGCGCAAACTGATCCAGTGCTGACGCCAGGTGTGGTGCATTAATATCAAAAAAATAATTGGTTTCTTCAAAGGCTGTATAGGCGTTGTGCGAACCACCATGTTGGCTAATAAATTGCTGGTAGGCATCGGCTTCGGGGTATTTTTCAGTGCCAAGAAATAGCATGTGCTCAAGGAAGTGCGCCAAACCTTCACGATCTTTTGGATCGGAACCGCTGCCGACATTAACACTGAGTGACGCGGCCGCTTTATCGGCTTTAGGGTCAGAAATGACCATCACCTGAAGCTCGTTATCGAGTTTAAAGGCGAGGTAGTCACGTTCATCAATAGGGCTTTTAATAATATCGCTAGAGGCGCTTTTAGGCGGCAATGTTGTGCTGCAGGCGGCGATCATCAAGGACAGGAAAATCGCTATTGAAAGTTGTATGTGAAGCGAGAGTTGTTTGTGCACGTAAAGAATCCTTGCCGGTATCAAAAGACTGTTCAAAACAGACCGCCGATTCTAACGTAGGTTCGATCATCGGCCCATGGGTGGCCTGCTTTTATTCGTTAAGTGAGGTTTTCCCGTATCAAGTGTCTTCCACTAACGCAGCACATGCCTATAATGGTCTGGTTTTCCAAGGCTGTGATCCGTTAATGTTAAAACTGTTATCTAAACTTCCGCTGCCGGTTTTATACCTGTTTTCCGGTGTTCTGTATTGTTTGCTCTATTATGTCGTACGTTATCGACGAAAGGTTGTGGCCGCGCATTTGCAACAGGCGTTTCCGGATAAGAGCGCAGCTGAACGAAAGCTGATTGCGAAAAAGTTTTATCGAGGCTTTTCCGATGTGACGGTGGAAGCGCTTTATTCAGGCCATATGAGCCGAGAAGAAGTTAGTGAGCGAGTGCAATTCAAGAACATCGAGTTACTGGAGTCGTTACTGGATCAGGGTAGCTCTTTTATTTTACTGGGGGGGCATTGCTGTAACTGGGAGTGGTTGCTGTTATCTCTTGGGGCCAAGTTGCCGATACCTGTAAACGCGGTATATAAGCCGTTGCATAATAAAAATGTTGATCGTTTTATGTACGAAACTCGGTCACGTTTTAATGTTGAGCCGATTCCCCATCAGGAATTTATGAACGAAGTCGTAAAACGAAAACGTTCGCAGCGGGTGTACGGCATTCTTGCTGATCAGCGCCCCCGAAATAAAGGCCGTGCGCATGTCACACAATTCCTCAATCGCGAAACGCGGTGCTTCATTGGACCAGAAAAAATTGCTCAGTTTGTAAAGATCCCCGTGGTTTTTATGAAAATGACACGCCTGTCGCGTGGCCGTTACCAGCTGGCTTTTGAGTTGTTAGCTGAACCACCCTATAAAAAAGAGCGTGATTCGTACCCGGTAACGGAGCGTTATATACGCAAACTGGAAGAGCAAATTATGGAGACCCCCGAAGACTGGTTGTGGAGTAATCGGCGCTGGAAATAAAAGCGCCTCTGGTTTAGTCCATGATAGCTGCGCTGGTGCTTCTCGAGATGAGATGCCGGGCGAAACCTACAGCGAATGACTGGCCTTTTGTAAAGGCTTCAATGCCGTAAACTGCTCGCAAAAGCCCAGTTTGTAAGGGCGTGGGGAAAATATCCACTGCTGGCATTGCTTCGTTTATTGTGTGGCGGCGGTATACAAGCTTCGCGATGCGACTGGTCAGAGGGGCCTTAAATTTTTTAAAAAAAGTCCCTTGAAAAGCATTTTTTATATCCCTATATCAATAGTACAGGCGCTCAATGGAGGCCTGAACTTCATAAACTGACTGACAATAGCTGGCCTGATGGCAGCCCGTTTGACAGTCAAACATATTGCTTAATTGAGAGGATATGAGCATGGCACGATTAGATTTATCACCCCTATTCCGTTCAACTGTTGGTTTTGACCGTATGGCGTCTATGTTGGATGCCGCCAGCCGTAATGAACAACCCAGCTACCCACCCTACAACATCGAATTGGTGTCAGATGATGAGTATCGCATCAGCATGGCGGTGGCCGGCTTCAGCGAAGATGAGCTGAACATTGAGTCTGAACACAATACCCTTACTGTGACCGGTGTTAAGGCTGAAGATAAAACACAGCGTCATTACCTGCATCAAGGTATTGCGGCGCGTAATTTTGAGCGTAAATTCCAGCTCGCCGATTATGTCAAAGTAACGGGAGCTGCGATGGAAAATGGCTTGTTATTTATTGATTTGGTGCGTGAAATTCCTGAGGCGATGAAACCAAGGAAAATTAGTATTGGTTCTGGTGCTAACCTCAATAAACAATTGGAAGATCAAGCGATTGAGGCGGATAAAGCAGAGAAGGTTGACGCCGCTTAACGATCATTAATGGTAAAAAGGGAAGGGAGGCAAATGCCTCCCTTTTTTGTGTTCGGAATCAGGGGGGGATTGATACCCAAACACAGCCAAGCGATAACAATGGTAGTGCTATTTTATGACATCCGGATGAAACAGTAGCTCGCCGTTAACTTTAAAGTTAGCGATGATATGTTGACCCTCTTCGCTACGAATGAAATCAACGTAGCGCTGGGCAAGCTCAGTTTTAACGTGCGGGTGTTTTTTCGGGTTAACCAGAATAACTGAGTAGGGGTTCAGTAGAGGTGGCGCACCTTCATACACGACATCCAGGTCAACTTTGTTGATATAGGCTAAATATGTACCGCGGTCAGACATTGTATAAGCGGCTTTGTTGTTAGCCATTTGTAAAACAGCTCCCATACCTTGACCTGCGGCCAGATACCAGCTGCCTTCTGGTGTGATGTTAGCGGCCTGCCAGAGGCTTTTTTCTTTTTTATGGGTGCCTGAATCGTCACCGCGCGATACGAAATCGGCTTTGTTGTTGGCGATGCGATGCAGAACATCATTCATGTCTGTGGCTGATTTAACCTGAGCAGGGTCAGCTTTAGGGCCGAGAATAACAAAATCATTATGCATGACTGGCAGACGCTCAACACCGCTGCCCTCGGCGACAAATTTCTTTTCGGCTCCGGGTGCATGAACCATGACCACATCAACGTCGCCGTTGCTGCCCAGACGAAGCGCTTTACCGGTGCCGACGGCAATGACGTCAACTTTGATATTGTGCTTGGCTTCAAAAACGGGGTGTAAAACGGCTAGCAGGCCAGAATTATCGGTGCTTGTTGTTGTTGCTAGGCGAAGGCGCTGTATTTCCTCGGCCTGGGCCGTAGAAGAAACAAACAGTGTCAGTATTAAGGCTGATAACAGCTTAACGGATTTCATAATCTTATCCTGTTGCAAGGGTTTGCGTTGTTATTCCGAGCGACGTTGGCAGTCTTAGAAGGCGTCCTCTGAACGCTCGGAATAGCATCGAGTTAGGCTGATATTAGAACTCAACCTGTGATCTGAATGTGAAGGCGCTTGGCTCGTCACCAGCGGTTGGGCCACCGTCTACGTCAAGTACGTTGACGTAATTGGCGCTGAAGCGAATATTCGATGTCGCAAACCAGTTCAGGCCAAAGGTAAGGCTTTCTGCAGTGCCGCCGTTGATGTCCTCGTCGGTCAAATCAAGGCTGCTGAAACGTGCGGCAATTTGCCAGGCGCCGTTTTCACCGGAAGGTGTGACTTTGCTATAGGAACCTTTTGACGCTTTGTAGTTAACCGTGTCGTTAGTCAGAAACAGACCGGCTTCTGCGTAGTAGCCGCTGAAGGTGACATCTTTCCTGCCAGCCAGTTGACGCTCAACGCTGGTGCGATAGTACTCGCCCTGAACATGGAATGGACCATTAATATAAGCCGCTTCCAGAACGCCGCGAGTGACGCTGTTGGCGTCAAAAGTAGTCGTATCAACAATTTCTGTGTCAGTAATATGGGCTTCGGGTCGCTCTTTAAACTGGAGCGTGTGATCACCGCCTATGTTGCGGTAGGACAGCGAGGTACCCAGGTGTAATGTTTCGCCATCGGCGTGAATCGGTGCAATTGTTGCACGTGCAGCTGCGCCCCAACCTTCATTGTTTTCACCGCCTTCACTTCCATCGCGACCATCACCAAAGATGCCGCCAGCGATCATCCAGTTTTCACCGTTACGAACTGTTTGAATACCGATATTACGACCTTCAGCAAACACATGTGGCAGGCCACGTTCAATAAAGGTGGTGTACTTGGAGCTGGTCATGTTCTGTAAGCTGAATGGCTCTTTGGCGTGGCCAATACGAATTTTCAGTGGCTTGTAATCCAGGTAGGCATCTTGAATGCCATTAGTGTTGTCCCCTTTACTAACAAAATCGTATTGTAATTTGAAGCCCCAGTCCTTATGCAGGTCACCCTTTGCAAACAGGCGAGCACGGCGAATTTCAGTACCGCTGTTGTGGTCCATGTTGTCTTCGGAAACCGAGCCCGCGTCCAGTTGAATGCGACCGCCTAATTTAACGTCAGGTTTGCTGGCTTTAACTTTAGCAACGACATCACCCGCCACTTTTTTAGATTCAGCAACAGAGATTTCACGAATTTGCTCACGGTTTTGTGCGTCTTCCGCTTTGGCTGCCTGCTGAACCAATTCGTAAGTTGCTTTATCGATAGTGCCGTTTTGATAAAGCGCTTTGAGGAGTTCTTCAACGGCTGAACCGGCTGCGATTGCTGAGCCGGAGGTGGTGATAGCGAGGCCTGCTACCAGGCTTTTTCCCAAGTTACGGTATTTCATTTAAACTTTCCTTTCAGTCT
>LUKI01000021.1 GCA_001593685.1 Gammaproteobacteria bacterium F7 | reverse complement strand
GTATGGAGGAAGATGAAGATAAAGAGCTGCGCCACACTTGCCGTCTCATAGCAAAACTGGCAGCCTGATAACGACGCCAAGTGTGGCGCAGCTCTTTATCTTCATCTTCCTCCATACTTGCCAATACGCGGTGGAGTTCCAACTCCTGTGCTTCGTCATCCACTAACG
The DNA here is from genome assembly GCA_001593685.1 of Gammaproteobacteria bacterium F7. Classification (GTDB taxonomy): domain Bacteria; phylum Pseudomonadota; class Gammaproteobacteria; order Pseudomonadales; family IMCC2047; genus IMCC2047. Next base: position 41,333 of record LUKI01000021.1, on the reverse strand, counting down.
CCGAAATTGATTCACGCAAACTTTCGCTCATCTGTATTTGCCTCTTATTTTTTGGCATTGGTCTGATTGGCGCCGATTTAGTCTGGCACCGAGCACACCTGTCATAAACTTAGTCAATTAAATGACAAATATGTTTATCAATTGATTCTCGAGCCCTGAAAATTCTTGATCGCACCGTACCCACCGGGCACTGCATTACCTCTGCGATCTCTTCATAGCTCATTCCGTCAAACTCTCGTAACGTCACCGCTGCTTTTAAATCTTCAGGCAACTGTTCAATTGCCTTGAAAACAGCAGCTTCAAGCTCCTGCTTATGCACCTCCTCATCGGGAGAGGCATTATCCTTTAAACGGCTGGCGCTTTCATAATATTCCGCATCCATCACATCAACATCGGTATCTGGGGGGCGACGGCTTCTGGAAACCAGGTGATTTTTTGCCGTATTAATGGCAATCCGGTACAACCAGGTATAAAACGCACTATCGCCGCGGAAACGACCAATAGCTCGATAGGCTTTAATAAAAGCCTCCTGAGCAACATCCATCACCTCATGGTGATCTTTAATGTAACGGCTAATTAAACCAAAGATCTTATGCTGGTATTTAAGCACCAGTAGATCAAAGGCCCGCTTATCGCCTTTTTGGACACGCGCAACTAACTGTTTATCAGTTTCCTGTTCGTTCAACATTCCTGCTCCGAGCTACGCCATACCCGTTCGCTGAAATGCATACACGTTAAAACAGGCGAGCCAAACTGTGTGGGATAGACCATTGACCATTCCAGAAGTTCTTAAAGTGTCAGTAGAAATCGTAATTTTTTTTGATACAAAGACCACAACCTGTCATTTATTTACAAACTAAGACAGTCTTAAAGTCCTAAAAATTGTTGCTCATTATAGATCAGATAACCATAACACGCTCCAACTCGTTAGCTAGTTTAACCAATATTTGCCGTCCAGAACTCTGTGACGAGAAACAAAATATCCGAGACAAAATCCCCTAAACTGTGGTATTAAGTGACCTCTTATCAAGGCTCCGATAGCTGCTCCTTATAATCACTGCTGTACCCATCTATGACACAACATTTCCAACACGATATTCTGGTTATCGGCAGTGGTGCCGCGGGCCTCACTCTGGCGCTAAAACTAGCAGATAGATTCCGCGTTGCGCTGCTTTGCAAAAACAGTGCGACAGGTGGTTCGACCTACTACGCTCAAGGCGGCGTCGCGGGCGTCATTGACAGCACGGACACCGTCGATGCTCATGTGTCAGACACTCTAAATGCCGGCGCCGGATTATGCGATAACGACGCTGTTCGTTTTACCATTGGACAAAGCAAAGCCTGTATCGACTGGCTGATTGAGCAGGGCGTCCCTTTTACCGAAGATAGCGCCAACAGCAACGGCAGTTATCACCTCACCAAAGAGGGCGGCCACAGCCACCGTCGCATTATCCATGCTGCAGACGCCACCGGACGAGCCATTTCAACCACCCTGATCAAGCGTGTTAAAGAGCACAGCAATATCGACCTCTTTGAACACCGAGTCGCCATTGATTTAATCACACGAGAGAAATTGGACTTAACCGGTAGCGGCTGCGTTGGCGCTTACGTGTTGAACCGTCACAACGATTCCGTCGAATTGTTTCAGGCTCGTTTTGTCGCGATAGCCTCTGGCGGTGCCAGCAAAAGTTATCTGTATACCAGCAACCCGGATGGGGCCAGCGGTGACGGTATTGCCATGGCCTGGCGAGCAGGCTGTCGCGTCGCCAACATGGAGTTCAATCAGTTTCACCCGACCTGCCTCTACCATCCTCAGGCGAAGTCTTTTCTAATTAGCGAGGCTCTGCGCGGCGAAGGCGCTCTGCTGAAACTACCCAGCGGCGAACGCTTTATGGATGACTTTGACAGCCGTGGAGAGCTAGCGCCTCGTGATATTGTCGCTCGTGCCATTGACCATGAAATGAAACGCCTGGGTTGCGACCATTTATATCTGGATATCAGCCACAAGCCAGATGATTTCATCCTTGAACATTTTCCAACCATCCATAAACGCTGCTTAAAGTTTGGTATCGATATCACCCAACAAGCAATCCCAGTGGTTCCTGCTGCGCATTATACCTGTGGCGGTGTCATGACGGACCTGCGCGGACGAACTGATGTTGCCCAGCTATATGCGATAGGAGAAACCGCGTTCACAGGCTTCCATGGCGCCAACCGTTTAGCCAGCAATTCGCTGCTTGAATGCCTGGTCTTTGCCGATGCCGCCGCCAAAGATATTAACGATAATTTTGAGCGGGTTGCCGAGCCTCCAAAGGCCCCTGACTGGGATGAAAGCCAAGTGACCGACTCAGACGAAGACGTCATTATTTCCCATAACTGGGACGAGCTGAGGCGCTTTATGTGGGATTATGTTGGCATCGTCCGTACCGACAAGCGACTACAGCGAGCCGAACACCGCATCGCCCTGTTGAAGCGGGAAATTGCTGAATACTATAGCAATTACAAAGTCAGTAACGACCTGCTGGAACTACGGAATTTAATCTGTGTTGCCGATCTGATTATTCGCTCCGCCATGGCGCGCAAGGAAAGTCGTGGCTTGCACTACACCCTGGACTACCCAAACACCGCAAAACAGGCGAAAAACACTATTCTGACACCACCGAACTGGCAGGCTTTGCCCGCTGATTCAAACTGAGGGCTACCCGTAACCGTCTAAACGTATCAGCATCAACGGCATCAGAAAAAACCGGTAAATAATGCGCAGTAGCAAAACGTCGATGGTCGCGGCGCAGTTCCACAACAACCAGGAACTCACAAATAAAATGACGCTTTCCCAACTGATAATGTTGCCGCGAATGTAAAGGGCTTTCCAACCAGCAAAAGTCATCCTGTAACAGGGTCAACTGCTGACCCTGTCGTTTCAGCCAGCAACGCACGTAATAAAAAATACAGAAAGCCAGAACTGGCAGCAGAAAATAGAAACCACTAAGAACAACAGCCCACAACACGAAACCGTGGGCTAAAATCAAAAAACAAAGCTCCTGTTGTGATCTTTTAACGGCTACCCTTAGGGGCGCGCACACAGTCGATGATGACATTAACGATATGACGAAGTGACTCGTCCTCCGGCTGTTCCTTGCCTAAGAACCATTTAAACAAATCCTGATCCTCTTCCTCAAGAAGCTTTTCGTACAAGGCTTGATCCTCTTCACTCACCGTCGCGTAATACTTTTCCAGAAACGGCATGAGCACCAAATCCAGTTCCAACATGCCACGTCGGCTATGCCACATCAAACGCTTGAGCTTCTCGTCGTCGACCATATCTATCTCATTCAAATGGGTTGAAAAATCGGAAATCAATTATATATAGATGTTCAGATAAGTCACAGTTTCTAATCCCGCATTCCGTGGATAACTCAGGTAATTTATGAACAGATCAGAATGGCAGCAACAATTGCAGGCCGAAGGCGCTCAAATTTGTGAAGGCGACAGCAATTTCATCAACGCTTTTGAGCATTCAGCCCCCACTACCGACAGTTTTATCACTCCGCTTCTCTATCAGAGCGTATTAAGCATTAGTGGCGCCGACAGCAATAAGTTTTTGCAGGGCCAGCTCACCTGCGACGTCAACAGCTGCACCAGCGAACACTCCATTCTAGGCGCAGCCTGTAGCCCTCAGGGCCGCATTTACAGCAGCTTCCGCCTTATCAATAACGACCTCACCAGCGAGCCCTGTTATTTGCTCAGAATGCGCAGCAACCTAGTCAAGCTAAGCCATGAAACTCTGCATAAATACAGCGTCTTTTTCAAAACCCAGTTACAGGATGCCAGCGATGAGTGGTTCGGCATTGGTATCTGGGGAAAGCAGGCGACACAGCTAGTCAAAGACACCTTTAAATTAACCACTCCCCCACAGCAAGCAGGAGACGCCAGCCATAGCGAATCGGCCATTATCATACGCCTGCCGGGTGACAACAGCCGTTTTGAATGTTGGGTGAAAGCAGCTGTAATCGCTGAAGTCTGGCAAGCATTAACAGCACATGCCACCCCCGCAGCCAACCATGAGTGGTTACTCGAAGATATTCGTCAGGGGATTGCCGAAATCAGCTTACCAGTAGAAAGTGCCTTCAACCCTCACATGGTAAATTTTCAGGCAGTCGAGGCAATCAGCTTCAAAAAAGGTTGTTACACCGGCCAAGAGATCGTTGCCCGCACTCATTACAAGGGAAAATCCAAGCGCCATATGCAGCACTTCTGCCTCACAGGAGCCCCTCTATTGGCCGCTGGAGATGAGCTACAGGCTGTCGATAGTGATAAAACCATCGCCACCGTTATCAGCGCTGCGCTGTCAAAATTAGAGGCCGCTGACGTTCAAGAAGCCCTCTTAGTCATCAATGCCGACCTTGATAACGGCGAGCCATTACACTTACAACATAACGGCCATCAGATTGAAGCAATACCCAGTACTTTACCCTATTCGCTAGACTCGCAAGAACAGCCTTAAAAAATCATTTTTTTTAAGGCTCAAACACCACCTTTACGGGAAAGGCTCCTATACTTGCTTTCAAACGAACCAAATAGCGAACACCATGAGCACCCTAATCGAAACTATCGAAAATGAAATCATTAGCGCGATTGAATCTGATCAGCTAATCCTACCAACATTGCCAGAGGTATCTTTGCGCGTTCGCGAAGTAGCCCAGGACGACAATGCCGGTGTTGCCGATTTAAGCCGGGTCATCAGCAATGATGCCGCCATTTCGGCACGCATCATCAAGGTCTGTAATAGTCCTCTGCTTCGCGCAGCTCAGCCTGTTGAAACCCTGCAAATGGCCATCAACCGCCTGGGGATGGGTTACTCTGCCGATTTAGCCGTCGGTTTAGCCATGGCTCAAATGTTCCAGGCAACCACCGACCTGATTGACAGCCGCATGCGCGATGTCTGGAATCGCAGCACGGAGGTTGCCGGCCTGTGTAATATGCTCGCACAGCAGCACACCCGTTTATCACCCGGCCAAGCGACGCTCGCCGGTATTACACACCTGATTGGTGCGCTGCCGATTCTGCGCTTTGCCGAGGAAAATGAAGCGTTACTTAACGATGCATACACGCTGGACGAGGTGATTGCCAAGCTACATCCAAAACTCGGCGGCATGATCCTCAAAGCCTGGGATTTCGCCCCAGAACTTTGCGAGGTACCAGAGCAATACCTCAATTTTCAGCGCCAGAGCGAAAAACCCGACTTTGTTGACCTCGTAACAGTAGCGACCATACAAAGCTATGCAGGCACTGATCACCCCTACAATGAGCTGGACTGCACCACTATCCCAGCCTTTGCGCAACTTGGTATAGATGCCTCACCGGAAGAGGATGAAGAGGAAGAGGATCTATCCGCCAATATGGAGGCAGCACTGGCACTGCTTGGCTAAAAACATCAGTCAGCTATCTTCTAGCAACTGCAAAAGGCTCGCCTGTTAATTTTGACAGGCGGGCCTTTTTATTAGGCCTTTATCCATAAATAGCAGACACAAAAAAGCCCGGCATAGTTAGCCAGGCTTTTTCAGTATCGCTTAACGAAAATTTAGCTTAATCGTTATACGCGATCATCGCTCAGTTCGATACCAACACGGCGGTATGCAGATTGCAGCGTGTTGAACAGCAGACATGCGATCGTCATTGGGCCAACACCACCGGGGACCGGTGTAATTGCGCCAGCAACTTTTTCAGCTGATTCGTAATGTACATCACCGACCAGACGAGTTTTAGTCTCACCGTTCTCTTCAACTTCGATACGGTTGATGCCCACATCAATAACCGTTGCGCCAGGCTTGATCCACTCACCCCGGACCATTTCTGGACGACCAACCGCAGCCACGACAATGTCAGCACCACGAACAACACCAGGCAGGTCTTTCGTACGAGAGTGCGCAACTGTCACAGTACAGCTTTCCTGCAGTAACAGAGAAGACATTGGTTTACCTACGATGTTGGAACGACCCACAACAACCGCGTTCAGGCCAGACAAATCACCCAAGTGATCTTTCAGCAGCATAGTACAGCCCAGCGGGGTACAAGGAACGAAGCCTTTGCCACCCGTTGCCAGCAAACCAGAGTTAACAATATGGAAACCGTCAACATCTTTAGTCGCGTCGATGCGGTTGATGATTTCTTCTTCACCAATGTGCTTAGGCAGAGGCAGCTGAACCAGAATACCGTGTACGTTATCATCAGCGTTCAGGTCATCAATCAGTTTTACCAGCTCATCGCGTGACGTTGTTTCAGGCAATTTGTGCTCGTAAGAGTTAAAACCTACTTCCGTTGCTTGCTTACCTTTGCTGCGTACGTAAACCTGGCTCGCTGGATCTTCACCAACGATAACAACCGCCAGACCTGGCGTAATGTTGTGGCTGGCTTTCAGCTCATCGGATAATTTCTTAACGTTTTCACGCAGTTTGGCTGCAAAAGCCTTACCATCAATAATCGTTGCCATGTGTTTATTCTACCTATATTTAGTCGGGTTAAATCTGTAATCGGGCGGTAGCCCAGGCGCTTCCACCTTCAAAACCGCAGAAGGCTCAGCAAAAAACTTCGAAATGATACTCGCAATCGCCACTTTTCACTAGTGCTGCCGCCCAAGAAATATTTATCTAGCTTATGAAACAATTAATTCTGCAAATAGGCCTGGGTAGTACCACAAAAAGCTTACGCTATTGCGTCTATATAACCGATAATGAAACCTGACCGGGCTGCATTAATGGTGTCAAAATCAAAATTTAATTGTTAATCGAGGCACCAGTTGATCGGCGTTTTACCCTGCGCCTGCAGATAGTCATTAGCCTTTGCAAAGTGGCCATTACCAAGGAATCCGCGGTGCGCGGAAAAAGGTGACGGATGCGGAGAGGCCAATACTAAATGTCTTGAACGGTCAATCACCGCCGCTTTGTCCTGAGCATATTTACCCCATAGCAGGAACACCAACCCTTGATGCTGCTCGTTCAAAACCTGAATCGCACGATCCGTAAACTGTTCCCAACCTTTGCCCTGATGAGAACCGGCATTATTTTGCTGCACTGTGAGCACAGAGTTGAGCAATAACACGCCCTGCTCGGCCCAGGGCGTCAAACAGCCATTTTCAGAGAACTCAATACCAAGCTCACTGTTGATTTCTTTGAAGATATTTTTAAGCGATGGCGGCGGACGCACACCCGCTTGAACGGAAAAACACAGACCATGAGCCTGACCCGGCCCGTGGTAAGGGTCCTGGCCAAGAATCACCACCTTAACCTGGTCAAAGGGTGTAAACTCGAAGGCGTTAAAAATGTCCGGCATTGGCGGATAAAGCGTTTTACCCGCCTGCTTTTCGGATACCAGAAAGGCCCGCAGCTCGCGCATATAGTCCTTTTCAAACTCCTCACCCAAATGGGGCTGCCAGGACGAATGAAGAGTCATGTTAATCGCCGTATCAGACAAATTAACTGCTACGACGCATGTGCGGGAACAGCAGCACATCACGAATCGACGGTGAATCAGTAAACAGCATCACCAAACGATCAATACCGATACCTTCACCCGCTGTTGGTGGCAAACCGTATTCCAGTGCCGTCACGTAATCTTCATCGTAATGCATGGCTTCATCATCACCAGCATCTTTTTCCGCCACCTGGGCACGGAATCGCTCAGCCTGATCTTCAGCATCATTAAGCTCCGAGAAACCATTGGCGATTTCACGACCACCCACGAAGAATTCAAAACGATCGGTCACGTGGTGATCGGTATCACTTCGGCGCGCCAGCGGCGATACTTCAGCCGGGTATTCGGTAATAAAGGTCGGTTGATCCAAACGGTGCTCAACGGTCTTCTCGAAGATTTCGATCTGTACCTTGCCCAGCCCCCAGCTATCTTTCAATGGAATTTCCAAGCCCGTGGCAACGTCACGCGCAGAGCCAAGATCATTGATTTGCTCTAACGTCAGTTCAGGGTTGAAATGCAGAATAGATTCCACCACGCTCATGCGCTGGAATGGCTGTCCAAAATCATAATCGGAGCCCTGATAGTGCACCTTCGTGGTACCCAGCACTTCCTGAGCAACATGACGCAGCATATCTTCAGTGAGATTCATCAGGTCATTGTAATCGGCGTAGGCCTGGTAGAACTCCAGCATGGTGAATTCAGGGTTATGACGTGTCGATAGGCCTTCGTTACGGAAGTTACGGTTGATTTCGAACACTCGCTCAAAACCACCAACAACCAGACGCTTTAAATAAAGCTCTGGTGCAATACGCAGATACAGCTCCATATCCAGCGCGTTGTGATAAGTCGTGAACGGCTTGGCCGCTGCGCCACCGGGAATCACCTGCATCATCGGTGTTTCAACTTCCAGAAAACGCTCGCTGGCCAAATAATGACGAATAGCCTCAACAATTTTAGAGCGTGCAACAAAGGTGTTGCGTGACTCTTCATTCACAATCAAGTCAACATAACGCTGACGGTAACGCAGTTCCTGATCAGCCAACCCATGGTGTTTGTCTGGTAACGGACGCAGTGCTTTAGTCAACAGCTCATATTCCGCCATATCGACATACAGGTCGCCTTTACCTGACTTATGCAACTCACCCTTCACACCAACAATGTCACCCAGATCCAGGCTTTTCGCAAATGGCCGCGCAGCTTTATTTACGTACAGTTGAATACGGCCACTCATGTCTTGAATTTCCATGAAGGCACCACGGTTACGAATCAAGCGGCCGGCAACCGCCACCACGTTCGCCTGCTCAGCGAGTGCTTCCTTTTCACTATCGGCGTAGGCCTGCTGCAGATCACCGGCATAGCTGTCACGGCGGAAACTGTTGGGAAAAGCACTGCCGCCATTGCTACTGGCTTCTTCGCGCAGCGTATTCAATTTCGCTCGGCGCTCGGCGATCAATTTATTTTCGTCTTGTGGAGTCTGTTGTTCGTTGCTCATCAGCGTTTCACGTTCTTATGATAAATAGGAAGGTTAAAATTTTAAGTGTTTACAGGCCCGCTTTTAACGAGGCTTCAATAAACATATCCAGCCCGCCATCAAGCACAGCCTGGGTATTGGATGTTTCTACATTGGTGCGCAGGTCCTTGATACGCGAGGAGTCCAGCACATAGGAGCGAATCTGACTGCCCCAGCCGATATCGGCCTTGTTGTCTTCCTGGGCTTGCGCCGCATCATTGCGCTTCTGCATCTCCAGCTCATAGAGCTTGGCGCGCAGCTGCTTCATGGCAAAGTCTTTGTTCTGATGTTGCGAACGCTGGCTCTGACACTGCACCACCACATTGGTCGGCTCGTGGGTAATCCGCACGGCCGAGTCAGTCTTGTTGACGTGCTGTCCGCCAGCACCACTGGCACGGTAAGTATCAATTCGCAGATCCGCTGGATTAATATCAATCTCAACGTTGTCATCAATTTCCGGCGACACAAACACCGCAGAAAAAGACGTGTGACGACGACTGCCAGAATCGAAGGGGGATTTTCGCACCAAACGGTGAACACCCGTTTCCGTACGCAGCCAGCCAAAGGCATATTCGCCCTCAAACTTGATCGTCGCACCTTTAATGCCAGCCACGTCACCTGCAGAGACTTCCATCAACTCAACCTTAAAACCCTTCTGCTCACCCCAGCGCAGGTACATACGCAGCAGCATTTCTGCCCAATCCTGCGCTTCTGTACCACCAGAGCCCGCCTGAATATCCAGAAAGGCGCTATTCTCGTCCATCTCGCCGGAAAACATGCGCCGAAATTCCAGCTTGGCAAGTTGTGCGTCCAGCGTTTCTATTTCAGCAGAGACCTCATTGACGGTATCTTCGTCGTCTTCCTCGACAGCCATCGCCAACAGCTCATGACCATCGCTAATACCACTATCGAGACGATCAATGGTGGCCACAATATTTTCCAGCTGAGAACGCTCTTTACCCAACGCCTGGGCACGCTCAGGCTCATCCCAAACAGCGGAATCCTCTAGCTCACGCTCAACCTCTTCCAGCCGATCTTTTTTCTCAGCATAGTCAAGATAACCCCTTAGCACGTCGGTGCGCTCCTGAAGTTCCTTGAGAGCTTGAGTAATTGCGTTGGTTTCCAGCATGTTGAGCAGGTTTCTCTATCAATAAATTAGCAATGGTTCAGAAGGCAGGCATTCTACCCGATTGGGCGTGCATATTGAATCTTATGCCATCAGAGTTTATCGACATCTTTGCTGATTCTATAAATAGGAACCCTGCATACAGAAACCTGTCAGTATTGTTACTCTGATTAACTATCCAGGATTTTTATGATCAAACCCTATAAAACCAGCGTAGCATTAATCTTCTCAGCAATTTTTCATCTAATTGCCCTCGTTTTAATCGGCTTATCAATACAGCAGTTTATCAGCGGCCTGGCAAAAGCAGACTGGGACTTGGTAACACTGATCGTCAAGTCTATTAACACACTTATCATTGCCTTAGCGATGTACGAATTAGGTATCGGTGTTGGCAAAGAATATACGGCGGGCGAGGAAGGCGAAGATATTTTTCAGAATATTCGTCGTAGCATTACCCGTTTTGTTGGCACCGTCTGTATCGCATTAGTACTGGAGGCGCTGATCATGATTATCAAATACAGCCAACTGGATTTGGCTGGCAACCTCTATTACCCGGTTGCAATCCTGATTGCTTGCTCCTGTTTACTGTTAGCACTCGGAGGGTTCTTATCACTCACTCGCGACAGCGTCCGCAAACGCCCATCAGATGCCTCCGCATAACAAATTTATTGGCAAATTCTCAAGTCTTTCGGCTTAGCTATACTATGATTAATAATTAAAACCTTTCGGCCTTAAAACAGCAGAGTAAACAGGCGATATTTTCGATAGTCAAACCATGGTAAACCTTCACCGCCTACTGTCAGTGTTACTGCTATTTGCCATATGCTTCACCTCAATGGCCGCTCGCGCTGACAACATCTGCACTAACAACTCATCGAACGCCAGCAGCGGATCACTCACCGACTCTGGAGGAGCCGGGGGACGTTATCAAAACAATGAAAACTGCTCCTTTCTGATTCAATCTGGCGGAGGCAGCATCACCTTATCCTTCAGCCAGTTCAATTACGAAAACAGCTATGACTATGTGTTCGTTTATGATGGCACAACCTCCTCAGCACCACTGATTGGGCGTTTTACAGGTAGCTCAATACCTAACGATGTTATCGCAACTTCAGGCTCAATGCTGGTGGTTCACCGCTCAGATTTCTCAGTCCAAAGATCAGGCTTTCAAGCCACCTGGCTAGCATCCAATGGCGGCACTGGCAGCAACACTCTGTGTACAGACAACTCATCCTCTGATTCAACCGGCACTCTGTATGATTCTGGCGGCCCCAGCGGCAATTATAGCAACAGAGAAGATTGCCGTTTCTTAATCCAGCCCACCGGGGGCGGCACTATTACCCTGAATTTCTCGCAGTTTAATTTGCAAAATGCCGACCAATTAAGAGTTTATAACGGCACCAGCAGCAGCGCTCCCTTAATAGCAACTTTAACAGGAAGATCAATACCCGCGGATGTTACTGCGAATGCTGGTGCCATGCTGGTCCGGTTTACCAGCAATGCAGGCGGCACGCGAGCGGGTTTCGCGGCAACCTGGTCAACGGCTAGCAGCTGTTCAGCCGAAAGTGTCGCCGATAATTTCAACAGTGTTTCCTATAGCCAGAATAACGGCTCACAAAACTGGGCAACCAGCTGGTTGGAAATTGGTGAAAGCAATGGCCCCAATAGTGGTATTTCCCGAGTAAATTCCAGCAACTGCAGCAGCGGCAACTGTTTGCGTATAGGTCAACCAAACAGCCCCAGCAGCTGGGCTAATATCGGCGTGCAACGGGAAGTAAATTTAAGCACAGCCGCTTCGGCTACCCTTTCATTTAATTACTTCACTGGCAGGTCGTCAGGAGCAGAATCTGTCACATTGGATATCTCATCCGATGACGGCAACAGCTGGGCAACGCTACAAACCTATAACATTACCGGCACCAGCTTTACTGCAACTCCGCAATCATTTGATATCAGCGCTTACACCTCGACGAATACACGCATTCGTTTTTTAAGCTCAGGAACCAATGCCCGCATTGGGATGTATATCGACGACCTGCAAATCAGCTACCAGGCATGTCCCAAACCCACCCCGATTGCCGAATGGCGTTTCGACGAAGCTGTCTGGAATAATGCAGCCAACCAGGTGCAGGATAATAGCGCCAACAGCTACCATGCCAATGCCGTCAATGGTGCCAATACTCAATTATCATCGCCAGCCCTTTCGGGCAACCCGGGCACCTGTGGGTACGGTAACTTCGATGGCAACAACGACCACGTTCTTTTACCTTCATCCTTCCCAAACCTAACCGGTAGTTTCACAATTTCCGGTTGGATTAATGCTCGAAGTCTGGGCAATGATCAACGTATTTTCGCCGACGATCAAAATAACAGTGGTGGCTTTGCTTTCAGTTTGGGCGACGCTGGAAACGGTAAATTACGCTTCTTCTCCCGATCAGTTTCACCGGTGTCAGTGGATACCCAAAATGCTGTCATTAGCCAAAATAGTTGGGTCTTTGTCGCAGCGGTACACGACGCGACAGCCAAAACTCGACAGATCTACGTTAATGGCAGCGCCGTTGCGTTGAGCACTGGCGGCACCTCCTCCACCTACAGTGGCACCTGGGGCAGCGACTCCGGCCGAGCCAGTATTGGTGGCGAAGTCAATGGAGCGGGAAGCGAAGCCAGTGCCAACTGGCGGTTTAATGGTCTCATTGATGAAGTGCGTATTTACGAAAACGCCTTAACAGCCGCTGAAATCCAAGCCATTATGGCGGAGCGCCATACATGCCGCGCTGCATCAACAGATCATCTCAGCATTAGCCACAGCGGTAATGCCATCACCTGTACTCCGGCAACCATTACTCTCGAAGCACACCAGCCTGATCACAGCAATGACACCAGTTACAGCCAAACCGTTAACCTTAGCACCTCCACCAATCGCGGTGACTGGTCCATCATTAATGGCAATGGCACCCTGAATAATGGCACCTCCAACGATGGCGTAGCCACTTATAGCTTTACAGGCTCAGATAACGGCCGTGTTCAGCTGGGATTGAAAAATACGGCTGTAGAAACAGTCAATATCAACGCCAGCGATGGCAGCATTTCCGAAACCAGCGGTAACGCTACAGCAAGTGAAGATCAAGATCTCAACTTTGCCGAAGCGGGTTTCCGCTTCCTCGCCGACAATACAGCCGACAGCATTGACACACAGATTTCGGGAAAAAATTCCAATATCAGCCCCGGATCTCAAACTCTGGAGTTACAAGCCATTCGCACCAGTCCCGATACAGGAGCCTGCGAAGCCGCACTAATTAATAACAACGATATTGAGATGGGCTTTGAGTGCCTAAATCCCGGCACTTGCAGCAGTCAACGAGTCGCAATCAACAGTACCAACATCAGCGCTAACAGTGGTGGCTCTGCCAACAATTACACGCCCGTTTCCCTAGACTTTGGCGATGCCAGCGACAGCACGGCCACCTTTACTCTTAATTACCCGGATGCCGGTCAAATTCGCCTGCACGCCCGCTACAGCATTGCCCTTGGTGTCAGCAGCCCATCGAATAACTATATGAGCGGTAGTAGTAACCCTTTTGTCGTTAAACCCGCAGGGATTTGTGTAGAAGCAACCGATGTTAATGCAAACTGCGCCGCAGGAAACGCAACCTGTAGTCTATTCAAAAAAGCCGGTGAAATGTTCAACCTGCGCATCAAAGGCGTAGCCTGGCAAACCAGCGGCGAAAGCCATAGCAATTTCTGCGTAGGCAACAGCACCACGCCAAATTTTCAATTAAATAATATCAGTCTAACATCCAATTTAATTGCGCCCTTACCCGGTACAAACACTGGATTAGGCGTTGTCAGCTTTAACATGGGCGCTTCAGATAATGGCAGCCATGATATCAGCAATCAAACTATTCCCGAGGTGGGCGTTTTTAGCATCACAGCTACCATGCCCAGTTATCTTGGAGAAACGATTGCCGCATCAAACAGCGCCAATATCGGCCGCTTTTACCCGGACCACTTCACCCTCAGCGGGGGATCAATCATTGATGCCTGCACCACTGGCAACTTCAGCTACCTGGGCCAACCCTTCACGGCGCTCTATACCCTCACCGCTAAAAACACTACCGGCAGCACCACGACCAATTACCGCAGCGACTTTATTCGTCTCGACACCTCATCTTCACCAACATTAGGCAGCCTTGATTTTGGCGCGATTGATACCAGTGCAGCCCCACCAGCACCCACCCCTCCAATCCTGCTGAGCAGCCGCTTGGCACACAGCAACACTGGATTTGCATGGAACAACGGCACAGGTACATTAACATCGTCCCTGACTCTCGCACGGGCAGGCGTGGGAAGTAGCCATATTGATGGCCCCTTTTCGGCACAAATTGGCGTGCTGCCTATTGATGCCGACGGCGTAACCATAACCGATATAAACCTAAATACGGATAACACGGCCAATAATGATCACGCTTTAATTGGCGTAAGCAATCAGCGCTATGGACGTTTGGTCATTGATAATGCATTTGGCCCGGAAGCTCTGCCACTCGGGGTACCCGTTCGCACAGAGTATTGGAACTACTCAGCATTCATCACAAACACTGATGATAGCGCCAGCGCAATCATATGCCCTGGCAGCCAATTCAGCGCGCCTCAATTTAAGGTCGTAGATGGCAACACCAACGACTCTCTCAGTCCAAACAATGTTAATCCTTTAGCCTTCGGTCCAATTCTTAGTGGTGAAAGCACACTTCAATTATCCGCGCCTAATGCCAGCGGTCCATTGGATATCTATCTCGATTTGCCCGCCGCCTCAACACCATTTGTGGTGCCTGACTGGCTAAGGTTTGATTTTAATGGCGATGGTACAGACCAGTCACCGGCTGGACGCGCCCTGTTCGGCCAATATCGCGGCAATGATCGTATTATTTACTGGCAGGAACAATTCGATTAACACTTATTTAAGCGATACAAATCAAGCAAGAGACAGACCGTCACTTGTCAGCAGTCGGCGTACAAACCGGCTAAAAAAGCGGCTGCAGGTGCTCAACCATCAACTGCAATGATTCACTTCCGCGAAAGCGATTAATATCCAGCTTATACACCAGTTTTACCCGCCTGGCCTCATTTGGCCAGACTTCCAGGTCAATAAAAAAGGCAATCGCGTCATGACTTTGACCACTTTTTTCATCAACCAACTGTAACTTTAAATGTTTTTCGCCGACCAGCCGCTGCTGGCTAATAGCAAATTCGCCCTCAAACATCGGCTGAACAAAACCCTGCCCCCAGGGGCCTGCATGATTCAATGCATAGGCCAGCTCCATACTGCATTCTCGGCCCAAAAGCGCACCATCTGTCTGTAATTCAGCTTGCAGAGCATCCTCATTCAACTGCTGGCTTGCCACCTCATTAAAAGCTGCCGAGAAAGCCGCCAAGTCAGCTTTCTTAAGCGATAAACCAGCAGCCATGGCGTGACCACCAAATTTCTGCAACAGCTCTGGGTGACGCTTAGCAACGACATCCAGCGCATCGCGAATATGAAAGCCAGGAATAGAACGCGCCGACCCCTTAAGCTCGTCACTCGAGGCATCCTCAGAAGCATTAGCAAAGGCAATGACCGGACGGTGAAACTGTTCTTTGACGCGCGAAGCCAAAATACCAATGACGCCCTGATGCCAATCCGGGTTGTAGAGACACAAACCAATATCAGCCGTTTCTGCGCCCAAATCCATAGCGTTAAGGTTCGCCATGGCCTGCGCTTTCATATCCGCCTCAATATCTTTACGGTGGCGATTCAAGTCATCCAGCTCACTGGCAATACCCAAAGCCGCATTAGCGTCATCGGTCAGCAAGCACTCAATTCCGAGCGACATATCATCCAGTCGCCCGGCGGCATTGAGGCGTGGCCCCGCAGCAAATCCCAAATCACTGGAGACAATGTGCTCAAGATCACGCCCAGACACCTTCAACAAGGCCGCAATACCCGCACAGCACTTACCTGCACGCATACGGCGCAGGCCCTGCTCCACCAAAATTCGGTTATTGCGATCCAACGGTACGACATCAGCAACAGTGCCCAAAGCTACTAAATCCAACAATTCAGCTAAATTAGGCTCAGGAATTGTTTGTTTTTCAAACCAACCACTTGCCCGCAGCGCGCTGCGCAGGGCTAGCATCACATAAAAAATCACGCCAACACCGGCCGCATTTTTACTGGTAAATTCACAGCCCGGTTGATTAGGGTTTACGATGGCCTCTGCCTCGGGCAACTCATCCCCTGCCAGATGGTGATCGGTAATCACCACTTTGATACCTGCCTGTTTGGCGCGCTGTACACCGGCAAGACTGGCAATACCGTTATCCACCGTTACAATCACATCCGGCGATTGAGTTTTAGCAACATCAACAATTTCCGGCGTTAAACCGTAACCGTATTCAAATCGATTAGGGACTAGATAATCTACCTGCTGCGCGCCCATCGAACGCAACGCACGAACGGCCAGCGCGGTACTGGTGGCGCCATCACAATCAAAGTCGCCAACGATCAGAATATGCTGTTGCTCGGCAAGCGCCGCTTGCAACACACCCACAGCCGAATCAATGCCTTTGAGATTATGAAAAGGAAGCAGATCTTTGAGGTTAAGTGATAACTCATCTTTTGAGCTAATACCACGTGCGGCAAAGACTCGCTGCAGCACAGGATGTAAGTCGGGCAATGCCGAGGTCAGAGACATCAACGCCGAGTCATCGACCCGGCGCTGAACGATTCGTTTTGCCCCTGTCATGGGAGTAGCTTTCGAAGCTTAGCTGGAAGTGATGATAGCTTTAACAGCATTAATATCGTTTGCCACGACCTGGAAGCGTTCTTCACGCTCAAACAGGTCGGCCATATGATGCGGCAGCTTAGGCTCTTCACAGCCAGCTTTTAAGACCGCTTCCGGGAATTTAACCGGGTGCGCCGTTGCTAACGTCACCATAGGAATAGACGTATCACGATTACACTCGCGTGCCGCTTTCACACCAATAGCGGTGTGTGGATCAAGCAGCTCTTCAGTGCTTTCAAACACCTCTGCGATAGTCGCACAGGTCACGTCGTCATCCACACTGAAGCTATCAAAGTGCTCACTCACTCGCTGCCATGCAGCCTGATCCAGCTCAGCCGAGCCACTGGCAAAACGTTCGATCAGGTTAGATACCGCTGCGCCATCACGATCATACATATCAAACAGCAGGCGTTCGAAATTGCTGGATACCATAATATCCATGCTTGGAGACAAGGTGTGGTCCAGCGTTTGCTTACTGTAATCGTTATTGCTGATGCAACGGTGAAGAATGTCATTTTTGTTGGTCGCAACAACCAGCTGAGCAATCGGCAGGCCCATTTGCTTAGCCAGATAACCGGCAAAAATATCACCAAAGTTGCCCGTAGGCACAGAGAAAGACACAGGGCGATGTGGACCACCCAGCGACAGTGCCGCATGGAAGTAGTACACGATTTGCGACATGATACGCGCCCAGTTGATGGAGTTTACCGCCACCAGCGAACGCTCACCGCCCAGGAATGACTGGTCAGCGAAGCAGGCTTTTACCATTTGCTGACAATCATCAAAGTTACCTTCAATCGCCAGGTTGTGGATATTATCGCCGATGACCGTAGTCATCTGCTTACGCTGTACGTCAGATACACGGTTATGCGGATGCATGATGTAAATATCAACGTTATCGCAACGACGGCAGCCTTCAATGGCAGCGGAACCGGTATCCCCCGAGGTTGCACCGACAATCGCAACCCGCTTGTTATTGCGCTGCAGAATAAAGTCCAGCAAACGCCCCAGCAGTTGTAGCGCAAAATCTTTGAACGCGAGTGTTGGGCCATGAAACAGCTCCATCACCCATTCGTTGTGCCCCAGCTGCTTCAGTGGTGCTACCGCATCGTGATCAAAACCAGCGTAGGTTTCATCAATCAGCTGTTTCAGGTCGGCATCAGGAATTGCACCGTCAACAAAGGGCTGCACAACTTTGTAGGCCAGCTCTGAGTAAGTCAATTCTGACCAGGAAGCAATTTCGTCAATGCTGTAGTGCGGCAGGCTCTCAGGCACATACAGCCCGCCATCGCTGGCTAAGCCAGTCAGCAGGACTTCTTCAAATTGTAGGGCCGGAGCCTGACCACGGGTACTGATATATTTCACGAGAATTACTTCCTGCTATCTGGAGAGATATGCATGGCAATTGCGTTGGTCGCGCCACGCAAACCTCCCTTAAAATTAGTCTTTTAACGTTTCTACACGAATGCGCGTTATTTTGCCCAGAGTTGAGCTGAGCGCTTCGATATCGGCTATCGCTTGATTAAGGCTGCTTTCAAGCACTTTTCGCGTCAGCAGAATAACACTGACCTCACCACCAATTTCCTGTGGCTCTTTTTGAATAATAGCCTCCATGCTGATGTCCTGCTCGCCTAGGATACGGGCAATATCGGCCATCACACCGGCACGGTCTTCAACTTCAAGACGCAGATAATAGGCGCTTTCAATCTGATCTATCGGCAAAATATCGATATCTGTTTGTTGAGTATGGAACGCCAATGGTGGCACACGTTGAACATCGTTCAGCTCCAAGGCACGAACAACATCAACAATATCAGCAACAACCGCTGACGCTGTTGGTTCAGCGCCTGCGCCAGCACCATAATGAAGCGTCGGCCCCACGGCATCACCATGCACAACAACCGCATTCATCACACCATCAACATTCGCCAGCAAGCGTGTTTCAGGAATCAATGTTGGGTGTACTCGTAACTCAATGCCTTTGTCAGTACGCTTACTGATACCCAGATGCTTGATGCGATAACCCAGTTCCTCTGCGTAGGTGACATCCTGCGCGGTAATCCTACTGATACCTTCCGTGTAGGCCTTATCAAACGCCAGCGGAGTACCGAAGGCAATCGAAGACAGGATAGTCAACTTATGGCAGGCATCGATACCTTCCACATCAAAGGTCGGATCTGCTTCGGCATATCCTAGCTCCTGCGCTTCCTTTAACACATCTTCAAAGGAACGGCCCTTGTCACGCATTTCGGTCAGAATAAAGTTACCGGTACCATTAATGATGCCCGCCAGCCAGTTGACTTTATTACCCGCAAAACCCTCACGAACCGCCTTAATAATTGGGATACCGCCAGCAACGGCCGCTTCGTACACCACCATCACACTCTTGGCTTTTGCGGCCGCAAAAATTTCATTACCGCGCTCAGCGATCAACGCTTTATTTGCCGTCACCACGTGCTTGCCGTTTTCAATCGCCGTCATCACAAGCTCAAAGGCTGTGTCATAACCGCCAATCATCTCGCAGACAACATCCACATCGGGATCACGGGCCACAGCAAAAATATCATTGCTAATCGTACAACCGTCAAAATCAAACCCCTCTTTGGTTTGGCGCATACCCACGTGGGAAACACGGATCTCACGTCCAGCACGGCGTGCAATTTCATCGGCATTACGTTTCAGCACATTAAAGGTGCCACCACCCACAGTGCCCAGACCACAAATTCCAACATTAACAGGTTTCAAGAGACGTCCTCTTTGATAAATAACGATTTGATTTAGCTGGCTTTTTTGACAAAACAACCATTTTAAAAGCCATTCGTCCGCACAGCTCTAATAGTCAGTACGGATAAAACGGCATATTGTAGAGATTATCGACGAAAATACAAAGGGTTAATGCCGCGCGAGAGGCAGCATTAACGGGGAAACTTATGACATAAAAACAACTTTACACAGCCAAGTCGCAGGGGTTTAAACTACAACCCCAGCAGCTGACTTAGCTCGGCAGCAGGACGAAAGCCCGGGATAACTTTACCATCTGCCGTAATGATCGCTGGCGTACCTGAAATCCCAAGCTGCCTGGCCAGTGCATATTGCGCCGCCACAGGGTTATCACAGTCAGGACTATCAACCGACTGCCCGGATTTAAGACGAGTCATCGCGCCCTGCTTATCTTCAGCGCACCAGGCCTTAACAATTTTATTATAGGAAGACGAACCAACACCGGCGCGCGGATAAGCCATGTAGTTGATTTCAATGCCTGCTTCAAGATAATGATCCATTTCACGGTGCAGTTTCTGACAATAACCACAGTCCACATCCGTAAAGACGGTGACAGCCGCTTTTTTATCCTTCGGTGAAAAGGTGATTTTATCTTCCGGAGCAACCGTTGCAATCAAATCAACACGCCCCTTATCGCGTTTAAGCTCGGTAATATTAATTAACCCTTGCGCTGTCGGCTGAAACAAATTACCTGCTAGAAAATAGTCCATGTCAGGGCGAGAGAAAACGCGCTCACCATTTCCCAGTGTAATTTCGTAAAAACCCTGCAAGTCGCTTTTTTCAATACCGACAACAGGAATACCGGGCACGGCTTGCTGAAGCGTATCAACCAGTTGCTGTTCAACATCGGAATTAACGTTTTTACCGTCATCTGCGACAGCACTAGCTGAGAAAGCCGTCACACAAGCCAGCAAAGTCCATGAGAATAAGCGCATTTTTAACCCTATAAATTAAACAAATGTCCGACTTAGAGAAGCCGACCCTTCATTGGTTCAGTTATCAATCAAAGCAATTAAACTAACTATAGATGATAACTTTAAACCGAGTAAACCGGTTGCATACGGACAAAAAAAACGGGCAAATAAATCGCCCGTTTTTATCGTTCTGCTTAGCGCTATAAGGATTACTTAACGTTAAGTTTTTCCTTAATACGAGCCGCTTTACCAGACAGATCACGCAGGTAATACAGCTTAGCCTGACGCACGTCACCACGACGTTTAACGGCAATGCTGTCAATTTGCTTGCTGTGGGTCTGGAAAGTACGCTCAACACCTACACCGTGAGAGATCTTACGTACAGTGAATGCAGAGTTGATACCACGGTTACGAACACCGATAACAATCCCTTCATAGGCCTGCAGACGCTCACGCGTGCCTTCTTTAACTTTTACTTGAACTGTTACAGTATCACCCGGTGCAAAAGATGGGATATCTGAACCCAGCTGCTCAGCTTCCAACGCTTGAATGATTTTGTTTTTTCCGCTCATTGCTCGCTCCTAACTGGCTACATCATATAGCCAAAATTTCAATCTTGTTTAACTCTTAATGGGCCACTCTTTTAAACTATCTGATGAGCCCGTTTAAATTCTTCCAGCAACGCCTGTTGCTCTTCGTCTAAATCTGTCTGTTCAATCAAGTCTGGTCTGTGCATCCAGGTTCGGCCCAGTGACTGCTGTAAACGCCAGCGCCGAATCAACTCGTGGTTACCGCTAAGCAATACTTCCGGCACCCGCTGCCCATCCAACACTTCCGGTCGCGTATAGTGCTGACAGTCCAGCAAACCTTCAGCAAACGAATCCTGTTGCGCAGAATCCTCATGCCCAAGCACACCTGGCACCCAACGCGTTACCGCGTCGATCATTACCATGGCTGCCAGCTCACCGCCACTGAGTACAAAATCACCGATTGACCACTGCTCATCAATGTCCGCTTCAATCACGCGTTCATCAATGCCTTCGTAGCGCCCGGCAACAAGAATCAGCTTGTCGCGTTGTGCCAACTCACGGACTGCCTGTTGATCGAGTTTGCGACCAATGGGTGACAAATAAGCCACTTTGGCGCCTTCCCCGGCGGCCTCTTTCGCTGCTGCAATGGCATCGCGAAGCGGCTGCACCTTCATCAACATGCCTGGACCACCACCATAAGGCCGGTCATCCACCGTGTGATGCTTGTCGGTTGTGAAATCCCGTGGATTCCAAAACTCGGTTTGCACTGTTCCGTTTTTAACGGCGCGTCCGGTCACACCCTGCTCGGTAATCGAGCTGAACATTGCCGGGAATAGAGTCACGACCCCAAACCACACAGTTAAAATTCCGGATCCCAGTCAACCTTTATCATTTTTGCGTCAAGGTCGATCTGTTTAACCACATGTTCCATCACCAGTGGCAATAAACGCTCACGCTTATCAAGACTGCCTTCGCAGCCCCGAACAACTAATACGTCGTTAGAACCGGTCGCCAACAAATGACTGACCTTGCCCAACAGTACTTCGTTGCCCTGAGCATCACTGGTTACCACGCTGAGACCTTCCAGCTGACTCCAGTAAAACTCACCACTATCCAGTTCAGGTAACTGATCGGACTTAATCGCAATCTCCGCATTTTTTAATAACTCTGCGGCATTGCGATCATCACAACCCTCGAGTTGTGCGATCAGTCCTTTACCATGCTGCCGTGAGGCCGCCACTTTTACCGGCTTCCAGTCACGTCCAGACTTAATAAACCAACCATCGTAATCGAAAATGCCTGTTTTAGGTTCAGTATGAGAGTTAATCTTTACCCAACCCTTGATGCCATACGCCGCGCCGATTTGGCCGAGTACAACCAGATCATCTCTTGATGATTGAGACATAATTTAAAAGCTATTTTTGAACTTAGGCTGCAGCAGTCTCTTTTAACAGAGCCGCAACACGTTCAGATGGCTGAGCACCTTTGCTCACCCAATACTCAACACGTTCGCGATCAATGCGCAGACGCTCTTCCTGGCCACGAGCAACTGGATTAAAGAATCCAACACGCTCAATAAAACGACCATCGCGAGGGTTACGCTGATCAGCAACAGTCAGGTGATAAAATGGACGCTTCTTGGAGCCGCCACGTGACAATCTAATAACTACCATATCGTTTCCTTTATTCCAGGTGGGCTTTGAGATCACCCACGGTTTGTGGAACCCAGAGGCTCCGGTTCGTGTGCCAATTGAGCCGTTAAGCCTATTGACGGTAAAAAGGCGCGTATTCTACGCCAAAACAAAGATAAAGTGAACACCCTGATTTCTCAGGGTTTTCACACAAAAAGAAGTTGAATATCTAGGGTAAGGGTGAGGCTTTTCTGAGGGTCGAAATGCAAGGCAAAGACTACAAAACCACCCTCAAATAAATGCCTAACGGGGAAAGCCACCGCCAGGAGGCATCATGTTTCCCATACCCCGCATCATGTTCGCCATGCCGCCTTTCTTAGTCATTTTCTTCATCATTTTTTGCATCTGCTTATGCTGCTTTAGCAGGCGGTTGATATCTTGAATCTCCGTGCCGGAACCGGCACTAATACGGCGCTTACGGGAGTTATCAATAAGATCCGGGTTGCGACGCTCTTTAGGCGTCATTGAACTAATCATCGCGTCCATCTGCTTTAGGGTCTTATCGCCCATCTGTTCAGCAGCAGCATTTTGCACCTGCGACATGCCTGGTAACTTACTCATCACACCGGCCAAGCCGCCCATATTTTGCATTTGCTGCAGTTGGTCACGAAAATCCTGCAGATCAAATTTCTTGCCTTTTTTAACCTTATTGGCAAATTTCTCTGCCTTATCCTTATCTATCTTGCGCTCAGCCTCTTCGATCAAGCTGAGCACATCACCCATATCGAGGATTCGTGAAGCAACACGATCCGGATAAAAGGGTTCCAGAGCATCGGTTTTCTCACCCATACCCATAAATTTAATCGGTTTACCGGTGATATGGCGCACTGACAACGCCGCGCCTCCACGAGAATCACCATCGGCCTTGGTTAAAACGACCCCGGTTAACGGCAGCGCATCATTAAAGGCCTTAGCTGTATTCGCAGCATCCTGCCCGGTCATGGCATCAACCACAAACAATGTTTCAATCGGATCAACCGCAGCGTGCAAGACTTTAATTTCATCCATCATGTCTTCGTCGACATGCAATCGACCCGCGGTATCCAGAATCAGCACATCGGAATATTTCAGCTTGGCATGCTCAATAGCCGCATTGGCAATATCAATAGGCTTTTGATCCGCACTACTGGGGAAGAAATCAGCTTCAACCTCAGCAGCCAGGGTTTCCAACTGCTTAATGGCCGCAGGTCGATAAACGTCAGCACTCACTACAGTGACTTTTTTGTTATGACGCTCTTTCAAAAAACGCGCCAATTTACCCACAGAGGTGGTTTTACCCGCACCTTGCAAACCAGCAACAAGAATTACCGCAGGTGGTTGAGTCGCAAGGTTTAAGTCCTCACTTTTCTCACCCATAACATTTTCAAGTTCGTTTTGAACGACCTTGATCAATGCCTGCCCTGGACTCAAGCTGCGCTTCACTTCCTGCCCGACGGCACGCTTTCTAACCTGCTCAATAAAGGCTTTGACAACGGGCAGCGCTACATCGGCCTCCAGCAACGCTTTGCGGACTTCACGCAGGGTGCTTTTAATATTGTCATCACTGAGTTTCGCCTTGCCACTGACCTTGCGCATTGCGCCAGTAAGGCGATTGGTCAAATTATCAAACATGTCGTACTACCATCAGTTAAATTTAAATCGAACGAATGTGGAATTTTAGCAGGAAATACAATAAATTCGTTACCTCAAACGCTGCCAAGCAAAGATCTATCGACCGGAGCTGATACCTTTCACCCCCCATGACCGCAACAATTATCGGAACCATTGCTATCGTCTTTTATATCGGCGCCGCAATTCTACAATACTTTTCACTGAAAGGTCGCGATAAATCCAACCGAAACAAAGTCTTGTTACTGGGCGCAGTCGCACTCATTCTTCATACCTTGAGCTTTAACGGCACTGTCTATACAACTGGCGGGCTGAACCTTGGCTTTTACAGCATTTCCTCTTTAATCGGCTGGATTATGGCCTTGTTGGTGACCACCAGCGCTATTCGAAAACCCCTACAGAACCTATTTATTGGCATCTACCCGATTGCTGCAGCAGGGCTGATTACCGTTCTGTTGGCCCCGATACACCACGAAGCAGATAAATCAATCGAACAACTGACACCAGATCTTGCGATCCACATCCTGCTGTCATTTTTTGCCTACAGCGTACTAACCATCGCCGCCATTCAATCATCAGTACTGGCTCTTCAGGATCACCACCTGCGCCACCATAAAACCAATAGCTTAATTATGCAGTTACCGCCGCTTCAGCTAATGGAACAACTGTTATTCGAACTCATCTGGGTTGGAGTTGTATTACTCGGCGCAGCTATTTTGACCGGCATCGTATTTATTGACGACATCTTTGCTCAACACCTCGTGCATAAAACTATCCTATCGATTGTCGCCCTGTGCCTGTTTTCCACATTACTGGTCGGGCGCCACGTTCTCGGCTGGCGCGGTACTATCGCAATTCGCTGGACGGCTGGTGGCTATATTCTACTCATGTTAGCATTCTTCGGCTCAAAGCTGGTGTTAGAGGTTATTCTGAACTGAGGCCCCCAGGTGCCTCAGCTTGACATTTACCACTCTGCATCATAAAACTGAACCTCCTACCAATACGGAAAGCTTTTTTCTTTGGACGACATACCTCTTAGCATACTGTTCACGGTACTGCTGCTACTGATCATACTCTCCGGCTTCTTTTCCAGTTCAGAAACCAGCATGATGGCGCTGAACCGTTATCGCCTCAAGCATCTCGTAAAAGACCGTCATCGTGGTGCGATGATGGCAAGCAATTTGCTAAAACGCCCCGATCGTTTAATCGGCTTGATTCTGATCGGTAATAACTTTGTCAACATTGCTGCGTCGGCACTGGCAACAATCATCGCTATTCGCTTATGGGGAGACGCCGGAGTAGCCATTGCCACTGGCTTGTTAACCCTTGTTATCCTGATCTTCTCCGAAGTAACGCCAAAAACATTAGCCGCATTACACCCCGAGCGAATCGCTTTTCCTGCCGCCTTTGTCCTGAAACCACTGCTGATTTTATTTTATCCGTTGGTATGGCTGGTCAACTTTATCGCCAACAAGCTGTTGGGGCTGTTTGGTGTACGCATGGATGAGGAAACGGCAGACAATGTGACACAGGATGAATTGCGCACTATTGTGCACGAAGCCGGCGCACTGATCCCCGATCGTCACCAAAAGATGCTACTAAGCATCCTGGATTTGGAAAAGGTCACCGTTGAAGACATCATGATCCCCCGCAATGAGATCACCGGCATTGACCTGGATGATGATATCGACGTCATTATTGAGCAAATGCGCTCTAGCCAGCATACTCGCTTGCCAGTGTATACCAGTGACATTAATAACATCTGCGGTATTTTGCACCTGCGAAATGCCGCCCGCTTTCTAACCGAAAACGAACTCACTAAGGCCGCACTTTTACAGACAACCCGCGAGCCCTACTTTATTCCAGAAAGCACGCCACTAAACACTCAGCTACTTAATTTTCAGCACGAACAACGCCGTATTGGCTTAGTGGTTGACGAGTACGGTGACATCCAAGGCATCGCAACACTAGAAGATATTCTCGAAGAAATCGTCGGCGAGTTTACCACCGATGCCGCCGCCAAGAGCAAGGAGATACACCCTCAAGATGATGGCTCATACATTATTGATGGTAGTGCCAATATTCGTGATTTAAACAAAGTTCTCGACTGGAACCTGCCTACCGACGGGCCAAAAACCCTTAACGGCTTACTCATGGAATTTCTGGAATCAATACCCGATGCCAGCGTGAGCTTAAAACTCGGTAACTTCTACATCGAAACGCTGAAAACCAAAGACAATATTGTTAAAACCGCCCGCATCACTAAAATCAGCCAATAAAAATAATTTGACGCGCTTGACCTGTGCAATTGACTCATATGGGAGAATATGGCAGCAATATTCTCCCAATGGTTGACAGCCCCTCCTATCTTGCGGAATATATAACCCATGGTCAGTCCTTTTTGACCAAGCTCGAAACGCTTACAGCTTGTTATGCTTTGTCGACTCAGCACTGCTGAGTCAGAACTGGATCAAGGAGTAATGCCGTGTTATTGAGTCATGTCTGGGGCCTTTTCGCCCACCCTCGAGAAGAATTTCAGCTCATTCAAAAAGAGCAAGCCGACCGCCCGAAACTCTATATTGCTTATATCTTCATACTCGCGGCCATACCGCCAATATCAATTTATATTGGCTCGACGATGACCGGCTGGCGAATTGGTGATGGTGGAATCACCAGAATGACACCGGCGAGTACCATATCCTTATCAATTCTGTTTTATATTGCCATCATCGCGGAAATTTACGTGCTTGGCAGAGCGATTGACTGGATGCGTGAGACTTACACCGATCTTTGCAAACGTAGCCTGAGTGGCCTGGCAATGGCGACATACATCGTTATGCCGCTGCTGGTATTCAGTGTCTTTGCCATCTATCCAACTATTTGGATAATTCTACTGTCCTTTATTGTTGCCAGCGCCTACTCAGCTTATCTTCTGTATGCAGGAGTGCCCATTTTCTTTGAAATACCGAAAGAACGCGGGATGATGTTTTCCAGCGCCATTCTTGCAATTGCTTTAGTGTTAGCCGTGGTCTTATTGATTTCACTGGTGATTATCTGGGTCATGGGATTTGATCCCGTATTCACGAACTAATCAAGGTTAAACAATAAACAGGGGAGCATCAGCTCCCCTGTTTATTGTTTGCTATACCCCTTCACCTGGGGAACTTAAGCGGTCCTACCAGCTCGCGCCTCTTTTCTAATTCCGCAAGCAGCTCTCTGCGTTCGTCATCGCTCATACCGTGCCAGCTCGTAATTTCATCCACATGACGCAGACAGCCCATACAGACATCATCGTCATCCAGGCAACACAAGCTCACACAGGGGGAAAGCACCTTTGAACCTGACTCTGCCATCATAATCTCCTAATCACTAAAGTAATCCATTACGCTTAACGTTAGTTTTACGCGCTTTCTTTAAACGCCTGCCGTCGTTCCTCAACTTTTTTAAGCGACGCCTGACGCTGTTCGTCACTCATATCGTGCCAATCTGAAATTTCATGGATATCTCGAAAGCAGCCCATACACAGCCCATCAAACACATCACATATTCCAACACAAGGGGACGTTACCACCCTATTATTACCAGCCACATCAAACTCCAAAAATTCATCTACGGGTTATTCAGCACTGCAGTTTATGCTTTAATTGATGTTTCGGCTTGATCAAAAACAATATTTATTACTTTTGAGCTAAGAAATATGAATTTTTGCAGTGATTGCGGACAATCTGTATCGCATCGAATTCCCGAAGGCGAAGATCGCCTGCGTTATGTTTGCGATAGTTGTGGGCTAATCCATTATCAAAATCCGCGTATTATCGCAGGCTGTTTGCCTATTCATGGCGAAAAAGTCCTGCTGTGTAAACGCGCTATCGAACCACGCTACGGCCTATGGACATTACCCGCCGGTTTTATGGAAAACGGTGAAACAACCTTACAGGCCGCATTACGCGAAACCTGGGAGGAGGCCTTGGCCAGCGTCGAATGTGACGGGCTCTACGCCATATTTAACCTGCCGAAAATAAACCAAGTGTACATGATTTTTCGAGGCGAACTGGAAAATCTCAACTTTGGCCCCGGTACGGAGTCTCTGGAAACAGCGCTGTTCGAAGAGCAGGACATTCCTTGGGATGACCTCGCCTTTGAGGTGATGCGAAAAACACTAGAGCTATATTTCCACGACCGCAAAACCGGTCACTTTCCTGTTCGCATGCTCGACATCACCCAACATAAGCGTTTTAGTAAGCCTAAAAGTTAATCCACCCCCAAACTGTCCATATCCACAAGAGGCCATACCGAGTAAGCAGGCTCTTCGTAAGGGTGGGCCTCTAGCAATGCCGCAACCGCAGCCTTTAACACGGGCTGCTCACAGACAAGCTCCACTTTATATTCAGCGACCTGCTCCACTTGGCCGGTTTGCCCCAAGTAAGGCTGACTGCCTTCCAAAGGCCGAAACTGCCCCTGCCCTAACGTTTGCCAGGCACAGGCTTCATAGTCACCAATTTTTCCGGCACCGGCTTCAAACAGAGCTTCCTTGACTCTCTCAAGGTGAGTGTCTGGCACGTAAAAAACGATTTGATACATACGGCTGGTCCAATATAAAAAAGTCGCGTAGAAAGTCATGAGGCATCTTGAGCCCCATTAGAGTAAAGCCCTACTTAGGCTCGTCAAGATAAGGCACATGACTACCATTTTACGTTAGAATAACCGCTTTAATGCTAACCAGTCACAGGAATCCCTATGCTTGTTGTTATCTCGCCTGCGAAAACCCTCGACTTTGAAACACCCGCACGTACCAATACCGCGTCTATCCCAGAATTTTTAGAGGATTCACAGCTATTGGTCGACCGCATGCGAGAACTATCACCCGCTGACATCTCTAAGCTCATGAAGATCAGCGACAAATTGGGTGTTCTCAACAGCACTCGCTATGAGACCTGGTCACTGCCTTTTACCCCGGAAAATGCCAAGCAGGCGATGCTGGCGTTTAAAGGAGATGTTTACGCGGGTCTGGATGCTGAAACGCTCAACACAAAGCAGGATGAATACGCTCAGCAGCATTTACGCATTCTGTCAGGACTATACGGCATACTTAAACCGCTTGATCTGATGCAGCCCTACCGTTTGGAAATGGGTACCAAGCTCAACAATGCCCGGGGCAAGGACTTATACCAATTCTGGGGCGACAAAATCACCGATTCACTAAACCATGAGTTGGGCGAAGGTGATGTGCTCATCAACCTGGCTTCCAACGAATACTTCAAGTCCGTAAAGCCGAAAAAACTGCATGCTCGCATCGTCACGCCTATCTTTAAAGACACGAAAAATGGCGTACAAAAAATTATCAGTTTCTATGCCAAAAAGGCACGAGGCATGATGGTACGTTATATGATCGACAACCAGATTGATCATGCCGAAGCGCTAAAGGATTTTGATATCGCGGGTTATCAGTTTGACGCTAAGCAATCAAGCGATACAGAGTGGGTCTTTACCCGCCCGGAGCAATAAACCGGCCTGGCTCACGATTCACTCTCGGGAAACAAAACAGTCTCCGCCTGGGCAGAGCCAAATAATAACCCCAGGCCCGAACGTGCCGGTTGTACGCAGGCTGTGGCGCCAAACTGTTCGGCCAAAACTGAAGCCTCGGGAGAAAAATAGACCTTCAGTTCACAGTGCAGACCACCTCCGGACTCGTGGCGAAAAAATACCGCTAGCGGCTCACAGTAGGGAGTATCAGCGTACACCTGCTGGCAGCGTGCCTTGACACGCTGTAAAGCCGTATCGGCCAACCACGCATCACCCAGATTAAGCACCCTCCAGCTCAGCATGTTCCTGTCTCTGCAAAGAAATAAAGCCTGATTGTTACCGTTCAAACGACCCCCTGCAAGTTTCAGGCAGCCAAGTTACAGGGTATCATGTCCTCATGTTACTGCTTATTTTATACGCCCTCACCGCGCTGATCTTTTCCTTTCTGTGTTCGGTTGCCGAGGCCGTTATTCTCAGCGTCAGCAATGCCCATATCGCCAATTTGGAACAACAGGGCAAACCAGCAGGCAAACTGCTGCGCCGTCTGAAGAAAAACGTCGATCAACCACTGGCGGCCATCCTCACCCTCAACACCATCGCCCATACCATGGGCGCCGCTGGTGTTGGCGCACAGGCGGCCGTGGTATTTGGCAGCGCTTCGCTGGGCATAACCTCGGCGGTGTTAACCCTGTTGATCCTGGTGTTTTCGGAAATCATTCCCAAAACCCTTGGCGCGCTGTACTGGCGTCAGCTGGCACCAATCACGGCGCACGGGTTGAAATGGCTGATCCGCCTGCTCTACCCCTTTATCAAAATGTCGGACAAGCTCACCAGTCTGCTGGGCGACAAGCCGCACCTGCACGGTCTTAACCGCGATGAATTCGCTGCCATGGCTGAGCTCAGCGCCAACGAAGGCCAACTGGCGCAGCAGGAATCCAAAATCATGCGCAATCTGCTCAGCCTCAATGCATTGCGGGTGTGCGATGTAATGACACCCCGCACAGTGGTCTTTTGTGCCGACCAGGATCAGACTGTTGCCGAGTTTTTCCAGCAGCCACAGCTTCACAAATTTTCACGCATTCCCGTTTATAGCGAAGTGCCCAGCAGCATGACCGGTTTTGTATTGCGCAACGACCTGCTGACCGCCAAAGCCGATGGCGACACAGATAAAGCATTAAAAAATTTTCGCCGTGAACTGCACGTCACACTGGATTCAATGAGCCTGTCGCAGGCACTGGACGAGCTCATTCGCCTGCAAGCGCACCTGCTGCTGGTGGTCAACGAATACGGCGACAACAGGGGCATCATCACCCTGGAAGATATTTTCGAAACACTGCTGGGGCTGGAAATCACCGACGAAAGCGACACCGTGGAGGACATGCAAAAGCTGGCGCGACAATTATGGAAACAACGTGCACGGCAGTTAGGTATCGTCAGCGAACAAAACGATTAACGTTATTGCAGAACCAGCGGCGGCATCGGGCAATCCAGATTCAGTGCCACTGCACGAATCAGCTCAATCTCCACGGGCTTGATTTGTCCGTCATGGGTGACGCAGGCACACAGCGCCTTCAACAAACGCGGTTTTTGCAGCGGCTGCAGACGACACAACAATTGCAGCGCGCGCGATAAATCCGCCAGCGCATATTCGTCCCGTCGCACGAACTGTAAACGTTGCAAGCCCAGTGTCTGAGCCGCCTCAGAAAAGGCCTGCTGAGCCGTCTCGTCGCTATCGGCGCCGGCCTGAGCCATCGCTGACAGCAACAACCCACAGGCCTTACCAACCAGTTTCAAGCTGCGAATTGCACCCAGTTCAGCCAGTTTACTTTTTGGCGGCTGCAAGTGGTGCAGCAACACCCGATAAAGCGCCCACTCGTGCAGATCAATGCGTGCATCGGCCTGCATCAAAGTGACTACATTTTTACGAAATCGCTCATACTGATCAGCGGTTAACTGTTTGAGTGCTGGCAGGCTCAATTCCAGCAGCGGCAAACGGTATTCGGGTGACATCTCGAAACTCATACATAACTGGCGGGTAAAGCTGAACACCACGGAGTTAGCGTTTTGTTTGAGTAACTGCCACTGTTTTTCTCGAATACTTTCATCGCTATCGAGCAACAAACAGTAGACCAGCGCACGCGCGCCATAGGGTTCGCTGGCCGCCTCAAGTACCTCATCAGGCAATGTTGCCAACAACTTCCGGGCATAATCAACGTGCTTGTCATCGGTGCCGCCAATACTATCAAGCAACTCCGCTTTAGCCGCACTGGCCGCAAAAGCTGATGAGCTGGCAGCAAAACCGGAGACAGTGTCGGAGCTGGTGCGGGAAGCAGCCCCGGCAAACCCCACCACTGATTCAGATTGTTGGTAAACATCGCTCGCTGCGCCGTGGCTCGCGTTTTCAAAGCGACCGTTCCAGCTCGGGTCGATGCGTTTGATACGTTCCTGCAGGGGCGGATGGGTCGCCATCAGGCTCGATAAAAAAGGTTTAACCGCCTGCCCGAAAAATAAGTGGCTGATTTCCTGAGCTTCGGGGTGTTCAATCGCAGAACCAGATGAAAAGCCACCGATCTTCTTAAGAGCACCACTGATACCCGCTGGATTTCGAGTAAACTGCACGGCCGAAGAATCGGCCAGGAATTCGCGCTGACGACTCACCGCCGCTTTGATCCAGTTTCCAAAAAAAGTGCCCGCGTAACCAATCACCATCAGGCCTGCTCCCAGAGCAAGAAAAGGCAGCGCACTGTTGTTTTTGCTGGAGCGGCTGCGATAACCGGTGCGCGATACACTGCGCAGAATAAAATAACCGACCATGCCAATCACCAGAATACCGTGCAGCACGCCAATCAGGCGAATATTAAGGCGCATGTCACCATTGAAAATATGACTGAATTCGTGCGCAATCACGCCCTGCAGCTCATCGCGCTCTAACTGCTGAACACAGCCCCGTGTCACACCAATCACAGCATCGGCAGGCTTATAACCCGCAGCAAACGCATTTATACCGGCCTCATCAATCAAATATACGGGTGGCACGGGTGTACCAGAAGCAATGGCCATTTCCTGTACAACATTTAGCAACTTGCGTTCATCTGCGTCGTCACTGTTGATATTAACCAGGCGTCCTCCCATAGCTTCAGCCACCACTTTGCCTCCGCTGGATAGCTGTAAAAACTTATACCCGCTCGCCAGCATCACGACCAGTCCAATCCCCGTGGCCACCTTGAGCAAAGTAGGCCAGCTAAAATAGTGTAGTGCTAATTGCCACTCCTGTAACGGCACACCGTTTAACCATGCCATGACACCAACAACAAGCAGTTGAGTCAGCGCGATAAGAAAAAGCACTGCCAGCACAAAAAGCACAACCAAGTGGCCGGTTTTTCGACGAGCGTTATCCTGGTGTTCAAAAAAATTCATGTGTATCTCGAGGCATTTCAGACCTATGCCTCCGCAAAGGAGGCATAGGTCTGAAGTCAAAATGGTAGCGTCCTGACTCCGCAAAAAGAGGACATGCCAGTGATTCTAAAATTTAACTTCGGGTGCTTTCTGTATTTCAGCGCTGTCTTCAAATTCCAGCAAGGCTGCATCGGTACCATGCCCAAAGGTAGGAGCCAAAACAACGGGAGGGAAGCTCTGCCGGTAGGTGTTGTAGCTGGTCACCGCATCATTAAAAGCCTGGCGGGAGAAGGCGACTTTATTTTCCGTCGTCGTCAGCTCTTCGGTCAGCTGCATCATATTCTGATTAGCCTTAAGGTCTGGATAAGCCTCCATTACCATATTAAAGCGCCCAAGTGCGCCCGCCAACAGACCTTCAGCCCCGGCCAACTCACCCATGGCCACCGCACTGCCTGGATCCGCAGCAGCGGCTTTCAAGCCTGCCATCGCCTGATTACGGGCACCAATAACCGCCTCCAAAGTTTCGCGTTCATGACTCAAATACGCTTTAGCTGTTTCCACTAAATTGGGGATCAGGTCATAACGGCGCTTGAGCTGCACCTCAATCTGAGCGAAAGCGTTTTCATAGCGATTTTTCAGGGAAACCAATTTATTGTAGATGCCAACCACATAAAAAATGAGCGCGGCGATAACCACGAGGCCAATGATAGTACTGATATCCATAATGCTTCCTTTGCTGGGCAAAAATAGTAGAGTAAGTGTGGCTGAGATCTGTGATTTTTCAACGCGACAGTATCACTAAAGTATCTATACTAAGCCCATGCCGATAACTCTCCACTCCAAATATGCTTAAAACGCTTACCTATCTGTTTGGCACACTGTCTTTGCACTTTACCGACTTCAGCCACCCGAATGGTTTTTTTAGCCTGTTCCTGCCGTTTATTGATGTGCTGTTTCTTATCTTTTTATGCTGGCAGCTACTGTTTTTTATGTCCTTAAACAGCAGTTTTTCTGACGGGGATCACTATCACTTTCAGGATTTAATCGTGGATATTTATGATCTGCGTTATGACATTGAGGATAAAGGCTTATTACCGGCGCTATTCAGCTTGGCCCTGAACCTGTTCGAGATGATTTGTTTTTTCCTGGCTCTGTTTTACTACTACGGCATGATCATTGATATGGTGCGACTGTAACCTCATGTGTGATCTCCAATAACAGCGCTATTTCAGCAAACATTACGCCCTTTGTGTGAAACAGCTAACAGCAAGCGCTCAACCAAAAACGGGCCGCAAAAGCGACCCGTCCGGTTAACAAAACTATGACCTACAAATTAGCCATTTTTGCGCTCAAACTCTTTCATAAAGTCAGCCAAACGCTGTACACCTTCAACCGGCATCGAGTTATAAATGGATGCACGGATACCACCAACAACAGCATGACCTTTAAGCGCATACATATCCTGCTCCAACGCTTCAGCAATAAACTGCTCGGCCAACGCGTTATTATTCGGCAGATGGAAAGATACGTTCATTGTCGAGCGAAAATCTGGATGCGCAACAGCTGAGTAGAAGTCAGAAGCATCCAGTGCATCATAAAGAATCTTAGCTTTTGCTTCGTTGACCTTTTCAATTGCAGCAACACCACCCTGCTCTTTCAGCCACTCCAGCACACACATCAGCAGATAAATCGCAAAGGTATTAGTGGTATTAGCCAGCGAACGCTCTTCTGCAGACACCTTGAAATCCAACATGGTTGGCGTGTGTGGCATCGCGTGACCCAACAGGTCTTCACGGCACACCATGATCGCCACGCCAGACGGTCCTAGGTTTTTCTGCAGACCGGCATAGACCAGACCAAACTGGTTGTAATCCATTTCACGGGACAACAGCTCAGAGGTTGCATCGACAACTAGTGGCACATCGCCGGTATCCGGGAACTCCATCCAACGCGTACCATAAATAGTGTTATTGGCGGTCAAGTGAGCATAAGCCGCATCCTGATCAATAGCCGATGGATCAAAGGAAGGAATGGCACTGTAACCACAGCTTTCGCCATCCACAACACGGATAATCTCACCGTAACGCTCCGCCTCTACGCGTGCCAGCTTGGCAAAATTACCGGTCTCAAAATACAACGCTTTCGGCTTCGCAACACGTGGCATAAAGTTCATCGGAATCGATGCGAACTGCATCCGCGCGCCGCCGTGCATGTAAAAAATCTTGAAATTATCAGGTACGCCAGACAATTCACGGAATAGCGCCTCACAACGGTCAATAATATCGATAAATTGCGGCGAACGGTGGCTCAGCTCAACAACGGACACGCCCATGCCGTTGTAATCAAGAAACTCTGCTTGCGCACGCTCCATAACCGCTGTTGGCAGCATGGCAGGACCTGGACCGAAGTTAAAAACGCGCTTACTCATAAAATTTATTCCTTAGTATTAACTGAGCATCAGTCATGCAAAGCTGTTGATAAAACTCAGTTTTTATTGTTTCCCGAACAAAAAAGCGAAAATTTTTTGCCGGATTTTATACAGTAATTGAAGCCAAATTTCTAGCAATTAAGGCGAGACACTCCTCAAAACACATGGAATAATTCACAGTCTATTTCAATACTGAAGTGAAACGCATGTCCAACTTAACCGTTACCCTGATCCAGCAAGATTTACATTGGCTTGATGCAATGGCCAACCACAAACACTTTGAAGCATTGATTACGCCATTAAAGGGTAAAACGGATCTCATTATTTTACCCGAAATGTTTAATACCGGTTTTAGCATGGAGCCTGCGCCCGTTGCCGAAGACATGGACGGGCCAACGATGCAGTGGTTGAGTGAACAAGCAAACAGGGCCGACGCGGCTATTACCGGCAGCTTCACCATCCAGCAGGGGGAGCACTTTTATAATCGCATGGTGTTTATGCAACCGGATGGAAAGTTTAGCTATTACGACAAACGCCACCTTTTTCGCATGGGGAACGAACATCACCGCTATCAAGGTGGGGGCGAGCGTTTAATTGTTGAATATCGGGGTTGGCGGATATGCCCAATGGTCTGTTACGACCTGCGTTTCCCCGTCTGGTCCCGCAATGGCTATCATGACGGCCACCACGACTATGACCTGCTCATTTTTGTTGCTAACTGGCCAGAGCCACGCCGCCAACACTGGCTATCACTATTGAAAGCACGCGCCATTGAAAATTTAAGCTATGTGGCAGGTGTTAACCGGCTCGGCACCGATGGTAATAATCTGGATTATAGTGGTGACTCTACCCTGTTCGATGCCTGGGGCGAAGTCGTTACCAAAGCCGATTCAGAGGCTGGCAGCTTCACCCAAACACTGGATTTAGACGCATTAAAAAAAGTTCGCAAACAGTTTCCTGCACACTTAGATGCCGACAAGTTTGAAATTAAAGGCTAAGCCTGTTCATCTATAAAGCGACCTTTACGGCTTGGGGCTTTAGCTTTGAAACCGTCTTCAATGAGCGCTTCGCCATCAGCTTGTTCACGGCGGTCACGGTTACGCCTGCGTTCAAAGCGATTCCAGCGCGCGCCTCTACCAGACTTACGGCGATCTCCCTGGCGGCGCTTAAAACGGCGTTTGGGTGGGTCAATCCGCTGCTTGTGATCGGCTTCTACAGGTTCAGGTTTATCAGTTTCACTCACATTGCCGGTGCTTTTAACGGCATTGTTTTCAGCGGTCGTACGATTTACTGTACCCATTGGAATTAAGTCAATCATTTTCACTCCCGACCACTCATCCCTACGGTCTCAGCAACGGGGTTTTCCCCAAAAGCCAGTTAAAACAGTTAACAGCTGCCCGTCAATTAAAAGGTATAAATCTAAATTCGTTTAAAATCAAGCGAGTAGAAACTCCCTCTCACTACCAACCGTTTCTTATTACCACTATAAAGTTGTTATCGGCTCCGCCCACAAATACTGTAGCTATTACCTATAATTAAGATTTTACCTGTTTGTTCATCTGATTTCTGCTCGTTTGGTCTGAGCCAGCCACCGTTAAAACTGCGGCATATTGTCGCACTTATTAAAAATAAATTGACCCAGATCAAGTTTAGTTTTTATAATTTTCAAAAATTTCTGAAAATTTAAAAATGAAACTATCTCAAAAAGCAGAAGCATTCGTATCTCACTTTGGAGAGATGAGCAGCCGGTGGGGATTCAACCGCACCGTAGGCCAAATTCTTGCACTCTTAGTGGTGCGTTCAAGTTCACTTAATGCCGATGAAATCTCTCAAGCGTTACATATCAGTCGAGGCAATGTCAGCATGGGTCTAAAGGAACTGCAGTCCTGGCGGCTTATTCGGCTTGAACGCATCCCTGGCGACCGCAAAGACTACTTCACAACAGCCGGCAGCATTTCCGACATGGCTAGAACGGTATTTGAAGAAAGGCGCAAGCGCGAAATAGACCCAACGCTGTCATTGCTCAGAGATCACCTGCTGGACACCCCCGTTAATGAAGAGGAAGAGCACGCTCAGCAACAGATGGCTGAACTGCATGATCTGCTTGAACTGCTCACGCAGTGGGGAGCTCATCTGAATAATATGTCCGCAGAACAACTACAAAGCCTGATGAAACTTGGTGCCGGTGTTAGCAAAATGCTAGAGCTCAAGGACAAGGTGGTAGGAAAAAATTAAGGACGATTGAAAGCCCCACTATCAACTGCACTTTTGAGGTATTGTCATGCTTGAAACCCTTATGCTGTCACGAATACAGTTTGCCGCGAATATCAGTTTCCATATTTTATTCCCGGCGATAAATATCGCCATGTGCTGGTTTTTACTGTATTTCAAGGTACGTTATGACGCATCGGGTAACCCCCTGTGGATGCGCGCTTATCGTTTTTGGGTCAAAGTTTTCGCTTTAACCTTTGCGCTTGGAGTGGTCACAGGCATCACCATGTCATTCCAGTTCGGCACCAATTGGCCCGGGTATATGGAAACGGTCGGGAATATTGCCGGCCCTTTACTCGGTTATGAAGTATTAACGGCCTTCTTCCTTGAAGCGACTTTCCTGGGCGTCATGCTGTTCGGCATTAACCGTGTACCGCCTAAAGTGCATACCTTTGCGACTCTATTAGTCGCGATCGGCACAACCCTGTCAGCCTTTTGGATACTGGCTCTAGACTCCTGGATGCATACACCGGCAGGTTACGAACTACGTGATGGCGTGGCGTTTGCCACCGACTGGTGGGCCATTATTTTTAACCCGTCATTTCCTTACCGGTTAGTGCACATGCTAGTGGCTTCCGGATTAACAAGCGCCTTTTTTATCGCCGGCATTTCTGCCTATCGAATTCGCAAAGGGGACACCAAAAAAGCACCCTATAAAACCCTGAAAATTGGTTTAATCGTGGCAGCCCTTCTAGCGCCATTACAAGCCTTCGTAGGAGACTTACACGGTCTCAACACTCTCGAACACCAGCCACAGAAGATTGCTGCCATGGAAGGTGTCTGGCATACGGAGGAAGGCGCACCACTATTGCTTTTCGCTATTCCTGACGAAACCGAACAACGCAATCATTGGGAGCTAGGCATCCCCAAATTGGCCAGCCTAATTCTCACTCACAAATTAAATGGAGAAATCCAGGGGATTACGGATTTTGGTGAGGATCATCCTCCCGTTGGTCCAGTATTCTGGAGTTTTCGATTGATGGTGGCGGTTGGCATACTGATGATGGCAGCCTCATGGTTTGGCCTCTACTGCCTGCACAGA
This sequence comes from Gammaproteobacteria bacterium F7, assembly GCA_001593685.1. Taxonomy (GTDB): domain Bacteria; phylum Pseudomonadota; class Gammaproteobacteria; order Pseudomonadales; family IMCC2047; genus IMCC2047. The sequence continues at coordinate 2,225 of LUKI01000021.1, read as the reverse complement.
AAAAACAGTCTCCCTTTCTGGATGCTTAAAGCCCTTGAGATAATGACCTTCTCAGGCTGGGTCGCTACGCTAGCCGGTTGGTATGTCACAGAGGTTGGCCGCCAGCCCTGGCTGGTAACCGGTATTTTACGTACCGCTGACGCCGTCACACCTGTTGCCGCAGGTTCAGTAGGCTTATCACTCTCACTTTATTTGCTGCTTTACGCATTCCTATTATCAGCCTACATCCATACCCTGCGTGTCATTGCCCGAAAAGCAGTTCAAATTGAAGAATTTGAAACAAGTGAGCCAACAGCTACTGGCAGTCTGATGAATGTTGGTATAGATGGCACAACAAATCATTCGGTTAAAGGAGCATCATCATGCTAGACGAGCAATGGTTACCTGTCATTTTTGTTGGTCTGATGGGTTTTTCAGTACTGGTCTACGCCATCCTTGATGGCTACGACTTGGGTGTTGGTGTTCTATTACCAATGCGCCCCGATGATGAAGCCGACCGCGACACCATGATTGCCTCCATCGGCCCCTTTTGGGACGCCAACGAAACCTGGCTGGTATTAGCGGTTGGCTTGATGCTTATCGCCTTTCCGGCGGCCTACAATTTAGTGTTCATGCACCTTTATATTCCGGCAGCACTGATGCTGATTGGCTTAATCCTCAGAGGCGTATCCTTTGACTTCAGGGCGAAGGCTGCTGTTGACCATAAATTGGCTTGGGATCGCTGCTTTAAAGCGGGCTCACTCATGACAACACTGGCACAGGGCTACATGCTGGGGCAGTACGTCATGGGCTTTGAGCAAAGCCTGCCAGCACTACTCTTTTGTTTGCTAAGTGCATTATGTGTCACAGCCGCATACAGCTATATTGGCGCCGCCTGGTTGATTATGAAAACCGAGGCAGGCTTACAACGCCGCTCCGTCACTTGGGCCTCGCGCTGTGGTCGAATTAGCTTTATCGGTGTCGTTGCCGTTTGTTTAGTAAACCCACTGGTCAACCCGGACGTATTTAATCGTTGGTTTAGTTTCCCGTTGGTCATGTTTGCTTTACTGATTCCAGTGCTGTGTACACTCGCCTTTATCGTAAATGACATGCTGCTGAAAAGACTGCCTAAAGCTAATGACCGTCATTGCTGGGTACCCTTTGTGCTGGTCACAACTATTTTTGTGTTGTGCTTCAGCGCGCTAGCATTTAGCTTTTTCCCAGAAATTATTCCCGGCCAACTGGATATCTGGGAGTCGGCAAGTGCGCCAGAATCGCTGCGCTTTATCCTCATTGGCGCCATTATTGTTGTCCCGGTGATCCTCATTTACACGGTTTTTGCCTACCGCGTTTTCCACGGCAAAGCGACGGAGCTGCATTACCATTAGCAAAACACTCAATAAAATCATGAGGTAAAACCACCAACAATAAAAAAGCCTGGCAGCGGACTTTCCTGCCAGGCTTTTATTTCATTCACAGCCGCTTTAACCTGAAACACCCTATTAGTCATTACCTCACAAATAAATCTTCGAAATCCAACAACTGCCCCGCCGCACTGGTATCGTAACCCGGCACATCAGCTACTCGCTGGCGAAACTCCGCTGATTTGAGCAGTTCGCGTAATCTGGCAATCAGGTTTTGCGATTTATCCTTGTTAACAGCTAACACATAAGCCTCGTTGAGCAAGGGAATAAAATTCAGACCGAATTTTTCAGCCGCCGCCTTGATACCTAACCCCGCATCGGCCGAACCACTGGCAATCATCGCCGCCACCGCTGAGTGAGTGAACTCCTCATGACCATAACCGGCAATATCGCGTGCGGTGATTGTCTCCAGGCTTAATAAGTGATCAAAAATAGTACGCGTACCCGATCCTCGCTGTCGATTCACAAAACGTACCGACCGCTTGGCTAAATCGCTGATAGTCAGGATATTTTTGGGATTCGATTTTTCCGTCATCAAGCCCTGCTCACGCGTTGCCAGCAGCAATAGCGTCTGTCGCTGAGGATCAAGCCAGGTACGATACAGCGGCGCCAGTGCCGTTTTAATTTTTTCTAGCGGAAAGTGAAAGCCGGCGACCTCGCACTGACCACTGGATAATAGCCTCAAGGCATCAAGGCTACCGCGTGTTTCGATCATGGCATCCAATTTGGGCTGCTGCCGCAATAAATCAATAAACTCAGCCACTACAATGCCGTGACTGGCAAACATCCGTAGTCGCTCACTCGGTTCGCCGCCCAACTCAG
>LUKI01000020.1 GCA_001593685.1 Gammaproteobacteria bacterium F7 | reverse complement strand
GTTATTACGGTGCTCGTAGCCGTGTATACCGCGTTGCCAAACAGGCTGTTATCAAAGCCGGTCAATATGCATACCGTGACCGTCGTCAGCGTAAGCGTCAGTTCCGTGCTCTGTGGATTGCCCGTATTAATGCGGCAGCTCGCATCAATGGTATTTCCTACAGCCGTCTGATTGCTGGACTGAAAAAAGCGTCTATCGAAATCGATCGTAAGATGCTGGCTGACCTGGCTGTTCAAGAGCAGGCTGCATTTGCTGCCGTTGCTGAAAAAGCAAAAGAAGCTCTGGCCGCTTAATCACTGAAATTATTTTAGTGATTGATTGCTGAGTCGCACTATCCGCGAGCCGGCAATCAACAGGAAGTCCCGATAGGGGGTGGAGCAGATTCTTCACCCCCTATTTTATTTCAGCTTGTTACATGTAGAGAGTTTTGTATTGTTGTCCGGCCAACTGTATGGACAATCATGCAAAGTTTTTTAGAGGAAAACACAATGGAAAACCTGAGCGCCCTGGTGGAACAAGCTCAAGCTGCGGTTGAGCAGGCAACTGACGAACAGGTGCTTGAACAGCTGCGAGTCCAGTATCTCGGCAAAAAAGGCGAAATCACTCAGTTATTAAAAAGTCTGGGTAAATTGTCTGCTGAAGAGCGCCCGCAAGCGGGTGCCAAAATCAATGTTGCGAAACAACAGGTCAATGAGAGCATCACGGCCCGTAAAACGACGTTGAGTGATGCAGCGCTGAATGAAAAGCTGGCCAGCGAGACCATTGACGTAACCTTGCCAGGGCGAGGGCATTGTTGTGGTAATCTTCATCCTGTGACGCACACGATGGAGCGAATCGAAGAGTTCTTTGCCAATATGGGGTACGACGTAGCCCAGGGGCCGGAAATCGAAGATGATTATCACAACTTCGAAGCGCTGAATATTCCATCGCATCACCCGGCGCGAGCCATGCATGATACCTTCTATTTTGATGCGCACACATTGCTGCGTACTCATACATCGCCCGTTCAGGTGCGGGTAATGGAAGGTGAAGAGCCACCTCTGCGTGTAATTTGCCCTGGCCGTGTTTACCGTTGCGATTCCGATTTGACGCACACACCGATGTTTCATCAGGTGGAAGGGTTAGTGGTTGATAAAGACGTCAACTTTGCCCAGTTAAAAGGGACCGTTGAAGAGTTTCTGAAGGTATTCTTTGAGAAGGAGCTGGCGGTGCGTTTCCGACCTTCTTATTTCCCGTTCACTGAGCCTTCGGCAGAAGTGGATATTGCCTGCGTGATGTGTAACGGTGAGGGCTGTCGGGTGTGTTCTCACACGGGATGGCTGGAAGTGATGGGCTGCGGCATGGTGCATCCGAATGTCTTTAAATCTTCGGATATTGATTCTGAGAAATACAGCGGCTTTGCCTTTGGTATGGGGGTAGAGCGATTAGCGATGCTGCGTTATGGCGTTAATGATTTGCGCCTGTTCTTTGAGAACGACCTCAAGTTTTTATCGCAGTTTAATTAGCGCCCTTAGATTGGCATAAATGGTTATTTCCTTGGCTTGCTTAAGAGCAGGCCTGGCATAAATTGAAGAATTTGGATTGATAAATGAAAGTCAGTGAACAGTGGCTTAGAGAGTGGGTAAACCCCCAGATTGATTCCGACGAATTGGTTGAGCAATTAACCATGGCGGGTCTGGAAGTGGACGGCATTGAACCAGTTGCCGGTGATTTTCGCGGAGTTGTGGTGGCTGAAATTCAGCAGGCTGAACAGCACCCGGATGCGGACAAACTAAGAGTTTGTCAGGTGACTAATGGCTCCGAGGTTTTTCAGGTGGTGTGCGGTGCGCCAAATGCGCGTGCTGGTATTAAGGTGGCTTTGGCCGAAGTGGGCGCGGTCTTGCCGGGCAACTTCAAAATCAAAAAAGCCAAACTGAGAGGCGTTGAGTCCTACGGTATGCTATGTGGCGCGGACGAAATTGGCTTGGGTGAAAAATCCGACGGTATTATGGAGTTGCCTGCCGATGCGCCTGTTGGTGCTGATATCCGCTGTTACTTAAAGCTTGAAGACAATGTGATTGATATTGATCTGACGCCTAACCGTGGTGACTGTTTGAGCGTTGCTGGTTTGGCTCGTGAAGTGGGTGTGCTCAACAAAGCTGATGTTAACTCTATAAAGATTAATGCCGTATCTGCAACACATGATGATATTCATGAGGTTGTTGTTGATGCTGATGGGGACTGTCCGCGTTATGTGGGGCGTGTGATTAATAATATTGACGCCACGGCCGCTACTCCGCTGTGGATGGTCGAGCGTTTACGTCGTTCTGGAATCCGTTCCATTGATGCAGTGGTTGATGTAACCAACTACGTGTTGCTTGAGCTGGGGCAACCTATGCACGCTTTTGATAGAGATAAGCTGCAGGGGGCGATTCAGGTGCGCATGGCTAGCGAAGGTGAAAAGCTAACCCTGCTGGATGAGCAGGAAATCAAGCTGACAGCCGATACGCTAGTTATCGCTGATAACTCTGGCCCGCTGGCTATGGCCGGTGTGATGGGTGGTGCGGCTACAGGTGTGGGTAGTGAAACTAAAAACATCTTTTTGGAAAGTGCTTTTTTTAAGCCGACTACAATTGCCGGTAAAGCGCGTAGCTATGGATTGCACACTGATTCATCACACCGTTTTGAGCGGGGTGTGGATTTTGAATTGCAACGCCAGGCGGTTGAGCGTGCGACAGCGTTACTGCTGGATATCAGTGGTGGCGAAGCCGGGCCGGTCGTTGAAGTGGTTTCTGAAGGTAAATTGCCTAAATGGAATACGGTAAGCCTGCGCGAAGAACGGGTTAAGAGTTTGCTGGCGCTGGATATAGGTGCTGACGAAATTGTAGATATTCTCAAGCGTCTTGGCTTGGGCGTAGAAGAGGTAGCAGCTGGTGAGTGGTCGGTTTCTGTGCCTTCCTATCGTTTTGATATTGCTATCGAAGCGGATTTGGTTGAAGAGCTGGCACGTATTTATGGCTATAACCGTTTGCCGGTTTGTGCACCAACCGCAACATTGACCCCGAAGCCTGCAAATGAAGCAAAGGTATCTATTAAGAGTCTGCGTCGTGTTTTGTTAGCGCGCGGATATAACGAAGCAATCACTTACAGTTTTGTTGATCCTAAGATGCAGGCCTATTTTGATACCTCGGATCAGGGTATCGAGCTGGCTAATCCGATTTCGGCAGATATGTCGCTGATGCGTACATCACTGTGGCCAGGGCTTGCTCAGGCACTGCAGTACAACCAAAACCGTCAGCAGCAGCGTGTACGTTTGTTCGAAAGTGGCTTGACCTTTAAGCGTTCCAGTGCGGGCATCGAGCAGGTGGCCAAAATTGGTGGTGTGATTGCCGGTGGTCGTCATGAGGAGAACTGGCTGGAAAAAACTGAGTCGGTTGATTTTTATGATGTAAAAGGTGATGTGGAAGCGCTTTTAGCCATGGGCGGAGCGGCGCAGGAATTTACCTTTGTGGCTAAAGCTCATCATGCGCTGCATCCGGGGCAGTCGGCCGCTATTATGCGCAATGGTGAGGAGGTTGGGTTTGTTGGTGCACTGCACCCCACTATTGAAAAAGCACTTGGCTTGAATGGCCCCGTTTATCTGTTTGAGCTTTCTTTAGCAGGCATTGAGCAGGGTGTTATTGCTAGTTTTACAGAATTATCAAAATTCCCGGAAGTTCGACGAGACTTGTCTATACTTGTTTCAAGTTCGGTTGAGCTTTCTGCCATTGTTGATGGCATGAAAGCGTCGGCTGGTGAGTGGTTAACAGATGTGCGTTTATTTGATTTGTATGACGGCAAAGGTATTGAGCCGGATCACAAAAGTTTAGCGTTAGGCTTGACCTGGCAGCACACATCGCGCACTCTTACCGATGAAGAAATATCAGAGTTTATTGGTAATGTTATCAATAGCTTAGAAAAACAATTTAGCGCAAAATTAAGGGGCTAGTTAATGGGAGCTCTTACCAAAGCAGCTATCGCAGAAAAACTGTTTGATGAGTTGGGTTTGAATAAGCGTGAAGCCAAAGAAATTGTAGAGATGTTTTTTGGTGAAGTGCGACAAAGTTTGATTAATAATGACCAGGTAAAATTATCGGGATTTGGTAATTTTGGTCTGCGGGATAAAAAAGAACGACCTGGACGTAATCCGAAAACGGGTGAAGATATACCCATTAGCGCACGGCGCGTGGTGACCTTCCGCCCTGGTCAAAAATTAAAAGCAAAAGTTGAAGATTATGCTGGAACCAAGCCATAACGATGAATTGCCCCCCATTCCGGGAAAACGCTACTTTACTATTGGTGAAGTGAGTGAACTGTGCAATGTCAAACCGCACGTGTTGAGGTATTGGGAGCAGGAATTTTCTCAGCTTAGCCCGGTAAAGCGCCGCGGAAATCGCCGTTATTATCAGCGTCAGGATGTGCTGATTATTCGCCAGATTCGTAGCCTGTTATATGATCAGGGCTTCACCATTGGCGGTGCGCGACAGCGCTTCGGTAGTGAAGATGTTAAGGATGATACCAGCCAATCTCAGCAACTGATTCGTCAGATGGTGACCGAGCTTGAAGACGTGTTAAGCACATTAAAAGCTTAAAACTCGAAAATCATTCCGATACAAAATTAGTTGTTTTCAAAACCCTTCTGTTGTTTTCAAGGCGCCTTTCATAGGGTATGATCTGCGCCGTTTCTTAAGTTAGATATTCAAGATCATCGGGGCGTAGCGCAGTCTGGTAGCGCACCACACTGGGGGTGTGGTGGTCACAGGTTCAAATCCTGTCGTCCCGACCATTTTCTTTATTTGAAACTATTTGTTAGTACCGCGATTAAAATTAATCTCCTTGCTATGAGGTTTTGGCGTCGAGCTGACAGGTTTTCTTATCCTCCTTTTGCGCATGTTTCTTTTAAAGTTGATTTCACTTCAAGTACAGTAGACTAGGAGTGGTTTTTCGTTTTAAAAGTTTACAGCCTATTGTAGTATGGCCGACTATTTCCTCCTTTGTTCGTGTGCTGCTAATCAATGGTCGTTGCACCTAATTGAGGGGGGCTATTTTGCTGATAAATCGGTGGATCTATGTACCCAGTTGTCAAAGAAAGGAAAATCAATATAGCAGTGGTTGGCTGCGGGCGTATTGCAAAAAATCATTTTGCTGCCATTGAAAAATACCCTGAACATTTATGTCTCACCGCTGTTTGTGATAATGATATACGTGCGCTTGAAATAGCGAAAAAAGAATATGAGGTTCCTGGGTATTCTCACTTAGAAGACATGTTGAGCAACGAGTCAATAGATGTGGTGGCTCTTTGTTCGCCGAGTGGGCTTCATCCCGATCAAGCGATACTTGCAGCAAGGCATGGTGTGCATGTTGTTAGTGAAAAGCCGATGGCTACTCGCTGGTCTGATGGTGTGCGAATGGTCAAAGCGTGCGACGAGAACAAGGTGCGTTTGTTAGTGGTTAAGCAAAACAGGCGTAATACTACTTTACAACTACTTAAACGAGCCGTAGATGAAGACCGCTTCGGTAAAATTTATATGGTTCACCTGAATGTTTTTTGGACAAGACCGCAGGAATATTACGATCAGGGTAAGTGGCGAGGCACATGGGAGCTTGATGGTGGCGCGTTTATGAATCAGGCTAGCCACTATGTTGATTTATTAGATTGGATAATAGGGCCTATTGCAGATGTTCAAGCTATGACGACAACACACCGCAATATTGAAGTTGAGGATACTGGTGTCCTTAATGTTCGTTGGCGAAATGGCGCCCTAGGCTCAATGGCCGTGACAATGTGTACCTATCCGAAAAACCTTGAGGGATCTATTACCATTTTAGGTGAGGAAGGTACTGTACGAATCGGCGGTATGGCGGTGAACGAAATTCAGGAGTGGGATTTTGCTGAAGCGAAAGATTACGATACTGAGATTGCGGCAGCAAATTATGAAACCACGTCTGTTTATGGCTTTGGGCACCCACTTTATTATAAAAATGTAATTGATGTTCTTCGTGGTGAAGCTGAGCCGGAAACAGATGGGCGAGAGGGTCTGAAATCACTTGAAGTATTAATTGCTGCTTACCTTTCTGCGAGAGACGGTAAAACAGTTTCCTTACCATTGGAGTATTAAGAGTGTCTTTTAAAGACGTAATGATTCATGAGACGGCTATTGTAGACAATGGTGCCAGAATTGGCCCAAATAGTCGGATCTGGCATTGGGCTCATGTTTGCAGTGGCGCGCAAATTGGTGAGGGGGTGTCATTAGGGCAAAATGTTTTTGTGGGTAATAAAGTTACCATTGGCGATCACTGTAAAATTCAGAATAATGTGTCTGTTTACGATAATGTGTATCTCGAAGAGGGGGTTTTTTGTGGGCCGAGCATGGTTTTCACCAATGTCTATAACCCGCGTTCTTTGATTGAACGCAAGGATCAATATAAGGATACTTTGGTTAAAAAGGGCGCTACTTTGGGGGCTAACTGTACGATCGTCTGTGGAGTAACTATTGGGAAATACTCTTTTGTTGGAGCTGGTACGGTTGTAAATAAAGACGTTTTACCCTATGCCTTGGTAGTAGGGGTTCCTTCACGGCAAATAGGTTGGATGAGTGAGTTTGGTGAACAGTTGAACTTACCAGTTGAAGGAGATGGTGAGGCTATTTGTCCGAATACAGGCGCACGCTATCTGCTGAATGATGGTGTCTTACATAAAGAGAGTGAATAGATAATGCAATTTGTTGATCTTGCTGCGCAGCAGGCGCTGATTAAAAAGGAAATAGATGCGGGTATTCAGCGAGTACTGGCACATGGGCAATACATTTTGGGGCCTGAAGTTCGCGAGCTTGAACAAAAACTATCTGAATTTGCGGGAGTAAAACATTGTATCGCTTGTGCAAATGGGACAGATGCTCTTCAAATTGCCCAAATGGCTTTTGGCATTGGTCCTGGTGATGAAGTTATTGTTCCTGGTTTTACCTTTATCGCCACTGCAGAAACGGTGGCTTTATTAGGCGCCAAACCAGTTTATGTGGATGTTGATTCCCGTACTTATAATATTGATCCATTAAAAATTGAGGCGGCTATCACTTCTCGTACCAAGGCGATTATGCCTGTGTCATTGTACGGACAGTGTGCAGATTTTGATGCCATTAATGCGATTGCGGATAAGCATGGGTTACCAGTCATCGAAGATGCTGCGCAAAGTTTTGGTGCGACTTATAAGGGAGAACGCTCCTGTAATCTGAGCACTGTGGCGACGACCTCTTTCTTTCCCGCCAAGCCTCTAGGTTGTTACGGTGATGGTGGGGCTATTTTTACCAATGATGATGAATTGGCAACGGTTATGCGCCAAATAGCTAACCATGGCCAGGATAGACGTTATCACCACGCTTTGGTGGGTGTTAATAGCAGGCTTGATACGATTCAAGCAGCTATTCTTCTCCCTAAACTCGAGATGTTTTCCAGAGAACTGGAATTACGGCAACAAGTGGCAGAAGGTTACACATCATTGTTAAATGAGGCGGGTATTGATACGACGCCATATTTGGAATCTCACAACACTAGTGCTTGGGCACAATATACAATTCGCCTTGAAAACCGTGAAGCTGTTCAGGAAAAACTTAAAGAAGAAGGGATTCCTACAGCCGTGCATTACCCTATTCCTTTGAATAAACAAACGGCCTTGTCTGATGACTCAGCTGACCTGCCGGTTGGTGATAAAATTGCCGACGTGGTTATGAGTTTGCCAATGCACCCTTATCTTACAGATGAACAAATAGAAACTGTTTGCCAAGCACTAAAACAGACACTCTCATAGCAGTAAACTAACTCGGATCACGTATGGAAAATATTATAGGAAAAAAAATCTTCATCACCGGTGGTGCCGGGTTTATCGGTTCTACACTGATCGGAAAACTGATCGAAGATAATGAAATTGTAGCTTTCGATAACCTTGATAGAAATACATTGCAGAGCCAATCATTTTCGAACCATAAAAACCTGACTTTAATTGAAGGTAATGTTCTAGATGCCGATCACTTAATTAAGTCAGCAAAAGGTGCGGAATTATTTATCCATGCTGCGGCAATTGCGGGTATTGATAATACGGTTAAAAGTCCTGTACGGACAATGACTGTTAATATGCTAGGTACAGCTAATGCCTTGCAGGCAGCCCAAGAAGCAGGGAAGGTTGAGCGTTTTCTTGAGTTTTCAACATCTGAAGTTTTTGGTTCACGTGCCTATAGAGTTGAAGAGGTTGACTCAACAACAACCGGTGCTGTTGGTGAGGCACGTTGGACTTATGCAGTGAGCAAATTGGCAGGCGAACATTTAACCCATGCTTATCATCGTGAGTTTGAGTTACCGACTGTGACAGTTCGCCCATTTAATGTCTACGGCCCAGGCCAGCTTGGCGAAGGCGCAATTTCAATTATGATGCGAAAAGCTCTTAGAAACGAAGATATCTATATTTTCGGTGACGGCGCACAAATTCGCGCATGGTGTTATGTAGATGACATGGTAGACGCTTTAATGCGTGCTCTTTGTATGCCAAAGGCCATTGGTGAGTCGTTTAATATTGGTAACGCACGAGCTATTACCACCATTTTTGGTTTGGCTGAAACAATATGTCGAGTCCTTAACTCTAAATCAAAAATTGTGTTTAAAGATGCTCTTTCGGCAGATATTGAATTGAGAATTCCGAAAGTTGATAAGGCAAGAGAACTAATCGATTTTGAAGCTAAGGTTGATCTTGAGGAAGGGCTTATAAAAACGGCTGAGTGGATTGCTGCAAATGAGGCAGAGTTCACCGAAATGCCTGATATTTTCCTGAATAAAAAATAAGCATGATTAAGCTTTCGCAACCTAGTATTTCTGAAGAAGCCATCTCGAGAGTTGCTGATATCCTTCGAAGTGGACAGCTAGTTTACGGGAAAGAGTGTCTTGATTTTGAACGTGAACTTGCCGAATTCCTCGGGGTAAGACACGCTTTGGTAGTCTCCAGTGGTACAGCTGCGCTGCATGTTGCATTGTTAGCTTTAGGTGTTGGGGCTGGAGATGCGGTTATTGTTCCTGATTTTACCTTTGCGGCGACGGCTAATATTGTCGAAATGACGGGTGCTAGGACGGTTATCGTTGATGTTGATCCTGTGACCTACAATATGGATCCAACAAAATTAGAGACACTTGTTGAATCCTGGGATTATCCTGAACATCTGAAGGCTATTATGCCCGTTCTTGAATTTGGCAATCCGTCAGGTATTGAAAAATATCGCGAAATTGCTGATAGGCATGGCCTTTTTCTAGTTGAGGATGCTGCCTGTGCTATGGGAGCCCATAACAGTGCAGGTAAAATTGGCACCTTTGGCGACTTCGGCTGTTTTTCGTTCCATCCTCGTAAGACCCTGACAACAGGGGAAGGTGGACTGATTGTCACTAGCAGCGATAAATACGCTGAAAAAGCTGATCTACTTCGAAACCATGGAATGAAGCGGACTGATCAGGGCATGTCCTTTAAAATGCCTGGGTTAAATTACCGCTTAACCAACTTCCAGGCGGCTATAGGGCGGGATTTTCTTAGTCGATTACCAAGCTATTTGAAAAAGCGTTTTACCTTGGCCAAGAGTTATGAGATCGAACTTGGTGGTTTGCTTGAGGCGGGTATGATTTTACTGCCAAGGATACAGGAAGGCCATAGTTGTCAAACCTATATGATAAAGCTGCAAGGAAACCTTTGCCGCAATCAGTTGATTGATGATATGAGAGCCAAGGGGGTAGAAACAAACCTTGGCGCGCAAAGTATGTCTAGGCTCGGCCTGTTTACACATGTAGCTAATAGCAAACAAATCTTTACCGTAGGCGCAGACTTGTTTGAAAACGGGCTGGCTTTACCACTGCATGAAGCTATGAGTATAGATGATGTAAGGCTGGTGTGTTCAAGTTTGTCAGAAGCGTTAATGAGACGTTGATTTATGACTGTATTTAGCAAGCTAAAGGGGTTTTGGAGTAGCCGCCAGGAGGAGGTTAATGAAAAGTTCCATCGAACATTGCCTTTTGCTGACTATGTCGTTGACCGTTGGGAAAAAGCAAGGCTCCTAGGTTTTGGTGAAGGAACATCTGTGTATGACAGTTGTTTGGTTCTGGGTGATGTCAGCGTCGGCGAGCATACTTGGATTGGTCCTCAAACCATTTTGGATGGTTCCGGTGGTGGTCTGACTATCGGTAGTCATTGTGCAATATCGGCGGGGACTCAGATTTACACCCATGATACGGTTGACCGGACTCTGTCGGGTGGAGTATGCCCAATAGAGCAGGCACCGACTCGAGTGGGAGACCGCTGCTATATTGGACCCAACACGGTCATTGCCAAAGGTGTAACGATTGGCGATAGAGTTGTCATCGGCGCAAATAGTCTTGTTTTGGGCGATATTCCTTCAAATTCGAAAGCGTTAGGGACGCCATGCAAGGTTGTTTCACAGATTAATTTTTGAAATTCATTTAAGCCAATGTAAATCATTAAGCTTATTTGCTGGAGAGTAAGATATCGTTTCAGCAAGCAGAAATGTTGTTGAAATTACTGAGCAGAAAAGCGCTTACGCTTATAAGCAATGATTTTTTTAGGAACAAGCTTATATGTACCTGTTTTGTTTCAAGGACGAATATGATTAAAAACCAAAATACTAAACAGTCCCTATCGATAGGCTTGTCTCTTTGGATCACTCTATTTTGTTTCACTGTTGTGATTGCTTTGTTGTTCCAAAAATTGATACTACCCAATATCCCTTCGATGCATGCAGGCTATGGCTTGCTGAATAATGATGCGATCTATTTTCACCAGATAGCTGTCGAAATGGCTGCCAATATTGAGGTTCTTGGCTGGTCCTTGGATACCGTTTGGCCAAGCGCTCAGGGAGCTACTGGTAATGTTGCTGTTCTTGCCGTGTTATATGATTTGCTTGGGGTGGATCCTTCAGTAATTCTACCAATTAATGCAGCGTTACATGCGAGCTCTGGTGTACTTATTTTTCTTGTCGTTCAATTATTGTATCCGGGCCATATAGGTCGAAATGCCGGGTTTATCGCAGCCATCTTGTTTGTCGTGCTTCCGTCAACTCTTAATTGGTATGCCCAAGTGCATAAGGACGGTTATGCGATAACCGGTACGTTGCTGGTGCTGTATGTCTGGCTCCGTTTTTTCTATCAGCCTCAGAACTTTCGGTCAGCTATGATCTTTGTGGTGGGTAGTTTTGTTGGTGCTCTTTTAATCCTGTTTGTGCGCCCCTATAGCATTGTTTTTCTGGTGGTGGCGACAGCTGCTTGGATTGCTATAACGGCTTTGTTTGCTGCGTATAGATCCTCTTGGCCTCGGCAAGGGAAATATTTTCTGGTTTGCATATTTGTCTGGTTTGTCTTTTCGGTACTTTTTGTAACCGCTCAGAGCCCTAATCATTACAAAAATTGGGATGGTAGTGCTCAGAATGAGCTTTGCTCAGAGTGGCGTTGGGAACCAACCTCATTTTTGCCCTCATCAGTGGAAAAATATGCCGAAACTGCTGCAAGGACACGTGCTGGTTTGATGTGTGCAAGCTTTGATGCGCCCTCTAATATTGATAGAGATGAGTTGCCAAACAATGTAGGGGATATCGTTTCTTATATGCCTAGGGTGTTTGCAATTTCGCTACTCGCGCCCTTTCCTGATACCTGGCTTAGTTCGCTGAGTATGGCACGATTAGTGGGTGTTATGGAAATTTTTGCCTGGTATCTTCTCATCCCGGGTTTTTTTCTAGCGCTCAAATATAATCGCTCCAAAGGCATGTTGCTTTGTGTGACCTTTGCGCTCTGTTACCTTGGAATTTATGGTTTTACGATAGGTAATTTGGGTACCCTCCACCGCGTGCGGTACCCATTTCTTTTACTCTTTATGGCTATTGGGGTCTTGGGGTGGTATACCTTTCTAAGTAGAAAAGGGGTTTTGGAAAAGATTATTAATACACTCTTGCCTAAACACGATTTATTTCTGGCTGATGCTAGTACCGGTGAAGATATTAAATCTAAGCGTAAGAAGGCTGTTGGCTCAGGACTTTATGTTTCAGGACTAACATTTTTGGGCTTTATTGGGTTTTTCTATAGGGACATTCTATTAGCAAATACTTTTGGACTTGGTGCTGAGTTAGATAGTTTTTTTGTTGCACTGTTAATCCCCATGACTATTGTCTCAATTGCCAGTATTCCTTTGGGTATGGCATTTACACCCTTTTTCCTGATGCTGAAGGAAAAAGCCAAGAATCAAGAAGTACAAGTATCAATTTCTAATTTATTAGCTGTAGTGTTGATAGCTCTGTCTTTAATATGCGTTCTTCTGTATTTTGCTGTTCCTTTTGTATTGCCCTCTTTGATTGATAGTAGTTCGGCTGTAAACATTGAACAAATCCAAAAGCTAACAGCGCTCTCATTGCCAATACTCCTTTTTAGTGGACCAGTAATTATAGGGAATGCGGTATTAAATGCTTTGGGCAAGGCTGTGATGACAGGCACCGCACAGCTAGTAGTCCCAATAGTTGCAATACTTACCGTAGTTATCTTCGGTGATAGTTATGGCGTTCAGGCAGCAATGTTGGGCATGGTCGTTGGGCAATTAATTAATCTTCTGATATTACATATTTATGTTAAAAAACAGGGGTTCTTCCTTGTTCCTAGGTTCAATATTCATAAGATAGTTTCTTTGGCTCAGTTAGGCTCACAATATTCCCCTCTAACAGCTTCGGCTTTCTTTGTAAGTATTGCACTACTGGTGAACACCATGCTTGCGATGTTGCTGCCTGAAGGAGGTGTGTCGGTATTTAATTTAGGGAGTAAAATTGTTTTATTAATAACTGGAATTTTTAGTGCGGCTATTACTGCCGTTATGCTGCCATATTTTTCTGTTTTAATTGTAAAAAATCATGTGGTTACAGCAAGGAGAGAGTTGTCGGCGTTTTTAGTGTTTTTGACTTGTCTGGCTACCCCTTTAAGTTTGATCTTTTTTGTATATTCGGAGCAAATTGTGGGCATGGTGTTTGTAGGAAAGGGCTTTGGTCCCGACGATGTGAGCGCCGTATCCAAAGTAATGCAGTTTGCGGTTATACAAATACCTTTCTTTGCTTGTAATGTGTTGCTATTGAAATTTGCTATCGCCACAAAACATGTACTGACAATCTTATTAGCCGCCCTATTTGGACTGATAGTGAATATTGGGGCCAGTTTGTTTTTTATGAAATATATGGGCGTCTCTGGGGTTGCTTTGGGAGCCTCTATATCTTTGATTGTTTCGACTGCTATTCTCGTTCTGTCACTGGCTAGGTATCGGCATATAGGTTTGTTTGATACGGTGACTTTATTCCTCAACTGGTTATTATTTTTAACCCTGTTAGTGAGTGTGAATTTTGAAAGTGTGCCGGGTGTTATTATGACGGTATTCACTTATATAATGCTTTTAGCTGGTTATAGTAGATCTCTACGCCAGAATAAAATGCTGATAAGGCAGGTTCAAAGTTGAAGAAAAAAATTTGTCTTGTCGTATCTAGCCCAATGACGATAAATGCTTTTTTAGTTGAGCCAATAAAGAGGCTCTGTGAGCATTATCAGGTGTATCTGGTTTTTAATGGAGACCCTGAAAATATCTCGGCAAGCTTGGGAAACGTCAACCTCATTCCTGTAGCTATCGAGCGAAAAATTTCTCCTCTGAGTGATTTGTCGGCTTTATTTTGTCTGATTCAGATTTTCAGAAAGTACGATTTCGAGGCAGTCCATTCGGTGACTCCAAAGGCCGGACTGCTGGCAATGCTTGCCTCCTCAATTACCGGTGTAAGCTTAAGACTACATATTTTTACTGGCCAGGTTTGGGCTACACGACAGGGACTAAGTCGGTGGTTTTTTAAACAAATGGATAGGGCGATTTCTCTACTAGCGACTGAAGTGCTGGTTGACAGTGTTTCACAACGACAGTTTCTATTAGACGAAAGAGTTGTCAGAAAAACAAGTTCATCGGTGTTGGCTAAAGGCTCAATTTCAGGTGTTGATACGGCACGTTTTAAGCCTGATGAAACGGCGCGCCAGAGGATCAGAGGTGAGCTAGGTATTGACGAGAGTGATACGGTATATCTCTTTATTGGACGCCTCAACCGGGACAAAGGGGTGCTGGATTTGGCAACTGCTTTCTCAAAGCTTGCTGGTACAAAGCCCCATTTATTGGTTGTAGGCCCCGATGAGGCTGGCATGCAATTGCAAATGAAAGGCTTACTAGGTAGTAACCTGGGAAGAGCTCACTTCGTGGGTTTCTCTGCTGACCCAGAAGCCTATATGGCTGCAGCAGATGTTTTATGTTTACCCAGTTACCGAGAAGGTTTTGGTAGCGTGGTTATTGAAGCGGCCGCCGCCGGTATCCCCTCGATTGGTTCAAAAATCTATGGTGTTGAGGACGCGATTCAAGATGGTCGGACGGGGTTGCTTTTCAAAGCAGGGAATGATGAAGAGCTTTGTAAACACATGAAAAACCTGATTACTGACACTGAACTGCGAGAGTACCTAGCACAAAATGCAAGGGAACGGGCGCTTCGAGATTTTTCTAGTGAAACTTTGGCTAATGCGTGGCTTGATTATTATCGGGAAAGGCTATGAAAAGAGCGTTTGATTTCATAGTGGCACTGACAGCATTGTTGTTTCTGTGGCCTGTTATTTTGCTGGTTATGTGCCTGGTCTGGTTATATCACGGCCGTCCAGTACTTTTTTGTCAGCAAAGGCCCGGACTCCATGGTAAGCCGTTTAAGATTTACAAGTTCAGGACGATGGCTACTCGGTACGATACAAAAGGAGAATTGTTGCCGGATAAAGATCGGATGACGAGGTTAGGCTCCATCCTACGTAAATACAGCCTGGATGAGCTGCCTCAGTTATTTAATGTGCTCAAGGGGGAGTTGAGTTTTGTTGGTCCAAGACCCTTACTGATGGAGTATTTGCCGCTTTACTCAGAGGAACAGGCGAGGCGGCATACCGTGCGACCGGGAATTACTGGCTGGGCTCAGGTTAATGGCAGGAATGCTGTTAGCTGGGAAGAAAAGTTCAAATATGATGTATGGTATGTTGATCATGAGTCCTTCGGTCTGGATTTGAAAATTTTGTGGATGACATTGCTGAAAGTTGTTGCTTCTGAGGGGGTCAGTCAGGAAGGGCATGTCACTATGGAAAAGTTCAAGGGCCAACCAAAAAACTCGCAGGATAAACAGTGATGCCCCAGAGCGCCAAACAAGAAAAGAAGCCCGTTATAGTTTTCGGAGCGAGTGGACATGCAAAGGTGGTGATTGATGTTTTGGAAAATCAGGGGCGCTATGAGGTGGCCTGCCTGATTGATGATAACCCGTCCATTAAGGGGCAGAATATCTATGGCTATCGAGTAACCGGTGGTAAAGCCGGCCTGACAGCAAAGGGTTGCGGCGACTGCCTGATTGCGATCGGGGATAACCGAGTTCGTCAAGAAATTGCTGCCTGGGTGGAACTGAAGGGCTTCAAGTTGGCGAGGGCAGTAGTGCACCCTTCTTGCCAGTTAGCACGTGGAGTGACCATTGGCGACGGAAGTGTTGCTATGGCTGGGAGTGTCGTCAACTCTGACTCAGTAATTGGAAAAAACACGATTATTAATACGGGAGCAACTGTTGATCATGACTGCCGTATTGGAGACAGTGTTCATGTCGCACCGGGTGTAACAATTTGTGGTGGTGTTTTAGTCGGTGATCTGACTCTCATTGGTGCCGGAGCCACAATCCATCCTAATGTGAAAATCGGAAAAAATGTTACGGTGGGTGCTGGAGCGACAGTACTCAATGATGTTGAAGATAATGTATCTGTCGTAGGTACTCCAGCAAAGGTGATTAAGTAATTATGTCGGGTCAACCCAGCTCATTCTCTCCCTGGCCATCATTTGATGAAGAGCAAGTTAATGCAGTTGCAGACGTACTGCGTTCAGGCAAGGTGAATTACTGGACAGGTGAGCAAGGACGCAGGTTTGAGAGTGAATATGCAGAATACGTTGGCTGTGATCATGGTATTGCGGTTGCAAATGGCACTGTCGCACTTGAACTGGCGCTTTTTGCCATGGGGGTTGGCCCAGGGGATGAGGTGATTACAACCAGCCGAACCTTTATTGCGACAGCCAGTTGCATAGTAGTTCGCGGTGCAACCCCAGTATTTGCCGATGTGGATGAGAGCAGTCAGAACCTGACTGTAGAGTCCATAAAAAAGGTGGTAACCGATAAAACCAAAGCGATCATTGCGGTGCACCTTGCTGGCTGGCCCTGTGACGTTGAGGCGTTAATGAGCTTTGCCGAAGAGCGGAATATCAAGGTTATTGAGGACTGTGCGCAGGCGCATGGGGCGACGCTTAATGGTAAGCAGGTTGGATCTATGGGTCATGTGGCGGCATTTTCCTTTTGCCAGGACAAGATTATTACCACTGGCGGTGAAGGTGGTATGGTGACGACTAATGATAAAGCCCTCTGGTCGAAGATGTGGTCTTATAAAGATCATGGTAAATCCTGGGATGCAGTTTATCGGCATGATCATCCTCAGGGGTTTAGATGGCTGCATGACTCTTTCGGTACCAACTGGCGTATGACAGAAATGCAGGCTGTTTTGGGTCGGCATCAGCTCAAGCAACTAGCAGCTTGGACGAAAAAGCGGCAGTTTAATGCTAATCGGATATGGCGTGCTGCACGAAAATGCCAAGCTTTGCGTGTACCAGAAGTTCCCGACAATATTGGTCATGCGGCTTATAAATGTTATGTTTTCGTTCGACCTGAATTTTTAAAACCTGGCTGGGGCCGTGACAGAATTATGTCTGAAATCAGCCATCAGGGAGTGCCTTGTTTTTCCGGTTCTTGTTCCGAGGTTTATCTGGAGAAAGCGTTTGATGGAACTGAATACGGTGATGTAAGCGATTTGCCAACGGCAAAAGCTCTGGGTGAGACTTCACTCATGTTTTTGGTTCACCCGACACTTACCGCTGATGAAATTGAGATTTCTTGTGAAGCTATAATTTCTGTGATGGAAATGGCGACGAAGCAAACTTCGTTAACCTGAATTATTTTTTCAGGTGCTTGTAGCGCATCTTAATGAATAACTTTAGGTCAAACGAAATATTCATTTCCTTATTTTACTCCTTTTATTTCCCCTAGGAATTACCTCCGACAACCCAGGTACCCGGCGGGATAGCGGTACGTGAGCACGTTTTAATGGCAGAGGCAAGTGATGCTATTTTAGTATATTGGGGGAAATGAGTGGTTAATGCTGCCTATACTCAGATCGATCGTACGTTTGTGGAATTAATGCCGACCTATTACAAGAACTGGCTGACATTGAGCACCAACGCATTTATTGACGATCTAAATTTAAACTATTTCATCGGGTTGGTTGGAGAAAACTTAGACATGCACTGAGTGAACTGAGCGAGCGCACTTCGATAGTGCATAAAGCTATCAGGAGATAATCTAATGAATAATATTGAACAAAGAGTCACGCAGTGGATTGAGGATAATGCAATATCCCTGTCCAAACGAATTAAGCGTTTTCTTGCAATGTATTTTCCGCAGGCGGGGATACGCAGGCGTTTTTGGATTGAGACTAACGTCGAGCTAGGCGAAGGAACCTATCTAAATCCTAATGTGACCGTTGCTGATGACTATATGTCGGATAGGGTGCTGCTGAAGCTTGGTTGCAATTGCTCTATTGCTCCTGGTGTGGTCTTTGCGCCGTATTCGGCTCACAATAATTCGAAAACACTCAGGAATATGGGGGTGCTTGATGATCTTGAGGGAGATGCCCCGATCGAGATTGGTGATGATGTTTGGATTGGAGCGAACTCTACAGTGCTACCCGGAGTTACTATCGGTTCATGTTCGATAATCGGGGCGAACAGTCTGGTGAATCGCGATATTCCCCCTTTTTCGCTGGCCTATGGAGTGCCTGCCAGAGTGGTCAAGTCGTTGCGTGATTCGGTCGAACCTGAAGAAATTCGCTAATTTTGCGCGGTGGTGAGGGATGCATTGTTCTTGATTGAACCCTGTTTCTAACAAATAAAGGAATACAGTTGCGTGGATTATATTTCATACATTTTGATGGCTGCATGTGCGGTGTTGCTGCTGGCTAGAGGAATTCTCCTGCCAAAAGCAAAGGTTGTGGCCGTCGATGATTATTTTTGGCAGAAGTATCGCCGCCAACTGAGGCATACACACGAGTTTCCCCCTGTTCTGAAAGAGTACTTGCTGGATGTACGACAGTGGTATCTGCCTGTCTATGGAAAGTTGATCAGCCTTATGCCGGACGGCTTGTTTTCTCATGGTTTCTTAGTGACACAAGTATTATCGATCATGCGCTTGTGCCTCATGTATGTCATGGTTCGCCTTTGCGGATTCGACCCCGGGATAAATACGGTATTGTTGGCTCTTTTGGTTTACCTTTCTTCGCCAATTCTCGTTACCTATGACAATCAGCTGAATTCAAGGATTGTAGGGGCAATTCTCTTTGATGTTCTGATCTTTCTCCTATACCTGTTTGTCGGTCAAAGTTTTGATGTGATGCTGGTGGTGGGTATCTGCCTTCTATGCCTTTCGATAGTCTTTACGCACAAGCTCACCATGCAACTGCTTATTTTTTTATTGACTGTACTGGCCTTGAGTCATGGCGCTTTTCTACTCCCCGTGGTCTTTGTTGCTGTTGTCGCATTTGCCTATTCGTGCCTGGGATTGAAAAAGCATCTGGTTGCCCATGCCGAGACGACACGGTTCTGGAACAGAAACCGTCATCTGCTCTCAGCCCACCAGATCAAAGAATCTCCTATATACGGCCAGGAGCGAGAGAGCCCAACTACTGTGAGGACTGTGGTTACAAAACTTACGATGATATTCGGGTTGTTTCCCTTCCTTCCATTATTCTTCAGTCATACGGGCATTACTCCATTTTGGTTGGTTATCGCATCGGCAACTGTTGGTTTCGCCCTGTTGACAACCTTTGTTCCCTTTTTAATTTGTTGGGGAAATGGTCGGTCCTATACGTACTATCTCCCGTCAATACTGATAATGGGGCTCTTTACGAGTTCGAATGAACCCAATATTATTACGGTCTGCCTATTGTTTGCCATGTTGATGATTGCCGTCGCCGCCATGGTTAAATTCTATCGATACCTTTCTGTAAAATTCCAGGAAAAAGACGAAGATCTTGATGAAATGCTGACAAAGATCTCCGAATCGGACATTGATCGAGTGATGGTTGTTCCGATAACTATTTCGGATGAAATTTCAGGTCGTACGGGGAAAGCAGTATTGTGGGGAGCGCATGGATATGGAATTCTGTGGGTAGAACCTTATTACCCGGTTCTGAGGACAACGGTTGAGCAGGCAGTAAACGATTGGAACCTCGGTGGTATGCTGTTGAACAAACCCTATTGGCCCGATTTTTATAAGCAAGTGGATCAGTCTGTTTTCTCGGTTGTTCATGAAAATGAAAAATATATTTTTCTTAAGGTAGTGGGTTGGGCACCCGGGAATCGAATTCCCGTATGGGCTCGCGAAACGTACCCCACACTGAGAGATACATTCATTGAAGACGAAGTCTAATGGTTGGTAAAGTTAAAGCCTTGGTTTCAAAAACCGTTGCATCAAAAGGCTTTTTATCTGGCCCTTTTCTATCAGGAAAAGGTATGTTCAGCCGAAATTTAGTTTGTGAGTAGTGGTAAATTATAACGGAGATGACAAAGCATCTATGATGCTCTGTTTGATCGATAATTAATTTTTGATTCGTTAGCTTGAGAAAGCTTCCCATATTTTATAAGTGGTGCGGCCTAGGCAGAGTCAAATAAATACTGTTTGAGCGCCTGAGATTTTTCTCAGGCGCTTATTTTTTATTTAACAACGGTTTATATAATGAGTGACTTTAGTGTACTGGAGTTTGGTGGTGAAGCTGAAGAGTGGGATCGGTTTGTTGATGACTCCAATAATGGAACGATCTTCCATAAGCAAAAATTTCTGGGATATCATCAGGATCGCTTTAAGGATACCGAAAATAACTTAGCTTTCTACAAGAAAGACTCTATATGTGCGTTGATGCCCTTGGCTATCTTTGATGAAAATGGAAGTCTTGTGGCTCGGTCACCCTATGGAGCAAGTTATGGAGGTATTGTCACATCTAAACCTTTAAATTATGCGGACTCAATAGAAATTATTAATGTTTTACTCAACTACCTTAGGGCCCGAAAGGTAGAGAGGTTAGATATGACCCTGCCAATTGCGCCAGCTGAAAAGGTCTACTCTGATACATTTAGGTTAGCGTTACATGAACAGGGTTTTATATTAAAAAATCGCGATATCTCAAGTTCCATTTGTCTTGATGAGGGCCTCCCCCAGAACGCTCTTTATCAGGCTAAGTACTCTAGTGTAAATAGAAAAGCCCGTAAAGCCTTGAAAAATGATGTGAGAGTTGTTTTTGATGCGCCAGAAGAAGACTTTTGGAAAGTAATGGATGAAACTTTTGCAAAGTTGAATATTTTACCAACACATACTTCGGAAGAGTTGGCGACGTTAATATCGCGCTTCCCTAATCATATAAAACTATACGTTGCTTATTCGGGGGATGTTCCTGTGTCGGCATTGGGGATTTTTGATCTTAATTCGCAGTTAACATCTACTTTCTATATTGCTAATGACCCTAAATACCAAGAGTTACAAGGGTTAAGCCTCCTTATTCTTGAGGCGGCAAAAAAAGCTGCGGAAGAAGGATTTAAGTGGATGGACTTCGGTACTTCTTCTTATGGAATGAAAGGGAGAGGGAATATTTTCAGGTTTAAGGAATCTTTCGGGGCTATTGGTTCTTTTCGAGAAAGTTTTACTATTGATTTAGGTGCATGAGAAAACTCATATTAACATCAAGTTCAATTATACATGCTGAATATAGTAAGCATTTCGAAGTATTTGAAAGTGTTGAGTTGATCCCGGCAGAAAAGTTATTTGTCATCATGATTTCATATGGCAAGTTGATACCGCACGAGCTTTTAACTGAACATATTTTTTCAGTATTCATAATTCCCTATTACCGAAGCATGCATGCATTTACTTGGACCATGATTCATGGTGAGACGCATATGGGTTTTACACTCCATTTGGTAGATGAAGGAGTAGACAGTGGGGATATATTAGAACAATTAACCTTTGAGGTCGGGTTTCATGAGGATATTAATGAAGTGTTCAAAGGATGTTTTGCGTCCAAGGTGCTATAGCAAGCAAGTTAGTGAAAATATAAAAGCCGAAACAAGGCATCAATTGTAAGGATGGATCAATGCTAGGAAAAACTTGCCAACTTCGTGAATATCACCTCACATTTGATATTGATTGGGCTCCTGATTTCGCTATTGATGAACTTCGAATAAAGTTATTAGAAAGTAATTGTTTGGCTACTTTTTTTGTCACGCATCCATCTGACACAATTGAAGATTTAGTTAAGGATGGCCATAACGTAGGTATACACCCCAATTTTCTTCCCGGCTCTTCTCAAGGGAAAGATGAAATGTCGATAATTGAATACCTGCTTAAGTTGTGCCCAAATGCTACCTCAATGAGAACTCATGCGTTAGTACAATCATCGCCTCTTTTGTATGATATTTTTAAGAACTTTCCTCAGTTGGAATTTGATTTAACAATGTTTATGTACAGATTTCCTCATATCGAAAAGTTTGATTGGATCTATGACGATGTGAAATTTAAGAGGATAAATTACAACTGGGAAGATGATGTTGCTTTTTTCGATAATGATTTTTCATGGGACTTAGAATCGATATCGACAAAACAAACTATTTTTGATTTTCATCCTATACATGTAGCTTTGAACTCTAGTGACATGTCCAGTTATAGAGCTCTGAAAGAAAAAATGGGAGCAGCTGGCTTGCAAGATGTTAGCCCGAAAGATGTAAAAGACTCCCGCTCAAATAAGCTTGGTGCAGCGACACTTCTAGCCGATCTCCTTAAAAGTGATGCGACTCTCTTTTCATTTGAAGGTTTAGTGACATCCTTGGGGGGAGGGGGCAATTGATATAGCATGTATAAGATAGTTATGGCTTACGATTGGCTGGGAAGTAAATTACATCTATATGTTTTCAATCTGGCAGATCGTAGAGGATTATTTTGATTAACAAACTTAGCTGCCGAGGTGTTTTTGAAGTAGCTCTTACTTTACTGGATAAGCTTTTTTTACTTTTCGGAACATTTGTTACTTTAAAGCTCTTATCGATCTACGCTAGTAAGGAAGATTTTGGGTTATACAGTCTAGGAATATCCCTATTCGTTATTATTAGCATGTTTCCCTTTACTGCTATTGATGCAGCTGTAACGAGGTATTTTTCTAT
Organism: Gammaproteobacteria bacterium F7; assembly: GCA_001593685.1. Lineage (GTDB taxonomy): Bacteria > Pseudomonadota > Gammaproteobacteria > Pseudomonadales > IMCC2047 > IMCC2047. Next base: position 19,373 of record LUKI01000020.1, on the reverse strand, counting down.
TTATCAAGAGCAAGGGAAATGGCCTCGAGCATTAGTCGCCATTTCTTGGCTTTTTGTTGCATTAATTCTTATCTATGCTTTTTTGTCTTTAATTATATATTTCTCGCCGGTAGCGATGCCGGGTGTGTTAGAGAAGGCTTATTTGAGTATCATGCTTTTCAGTCTGGTCGAGATTCTCAGGATTTCATTGCTTAATATAGAAAATAGTAAAAGACACCGAGCAATCAACACAGCTTCTAATGGGTTGATTTATATAAGTCGTTGTTGGGTAATTTATTATCTCGGTGATCATGGGGCGTTAACGATATCGTTGGTTTTTGAGTACTTTTCACTGCTTTCTCTGATGAATGTTTTTATCTTAGTATTTATTCAAAGGCGTGATTTCAGTGGTTTTAGGTTTTTTTCGTGGAAGTGCGATAAAAAAATCTGGGCTGAAATTTTGCACTTTTCAACTCCAATGATCATTTGGGGACCCTTTATTTGGGCCCAAAATATGATTAATCGCTGGCTGCTGGGGGTTTTCTATAATGAAGAAGTTGTTGCTGAGTTTGTTGCCGTTAATGCTATAGCTACTCTAATACCGACAGCTACTTTTGGTGTTTTGTGGGCTTTGATGACACCAATTCTTTATAAAATGGAAAATCAGAAGAAAGGTGCAACACAATCGTTAAATAGATTTATTCAACCATTGTTCGCTTTTTTACTTTTGAGCGGATTTTTACTTTCATATTTCTTTTCTGAAAGGATTCTTTTGTTAGCTTTCGGGGAGCAGTATGTGGTTGGTGCGTGGCTTCTCCCTATTCTTTATATCCCTGCAGCATTAATTCAGTGGGCTGCTTATGGGTCAACTGAGTTGTTTGCTGTACTGCAGACAAAAAAATTACTTATGCCAAATATTGTGCCTGGGGTTTTTTCTTTAGTGTTAGGTTACATCCTAATTATTAGCTTTCCACCTTTGATTGCTGCAGCGATAAATGCAGTGTTTACAGGGCTTCTTTATTACTGCCTGATGATGTTTGTGGTTAGATCACACCGAAAGGTTTTAGAGTAGGCTCGTTTATTTATTTCCTGAAAGCAGGGTTAAAGCCGTGCATCTACGCTGTCTTTAGGTAGTGCGTACTTTACGTCAAACAGGACTGTGTTTTCTTTTCCAAAAGCTCGAATGCCTTCGCTGCCAAGCTCTTTAAATTGGTTATGGCCCACTGCAAGAATAATGGCGTCATAAACACCGGAAGCAGGAGCTTCAACAAGTTTAATGCCATATTCTTCATTAGCTTCTTCTGGACTTACCCAAGGATCATAAACGTCAATTTTGGCGTGATAGCCATTAAGTTCGTCGATTATATCGACTACGCGGGTGTTTCGAAGGTCTGGGCAGTTTTCTTTAAAGGCCAGCCCTAAAATAAGAATTTTTGAATCAACCACGTGGATTCGACGTTGAGTCATGAGTTTGACGACGCGCTCTACAACATGTGAGCCCATACCATCGTTTATACGGCGACCTGCAAGTATAACCTCTGGGTTATAACCGATTTCTTGTGCTTTATGGGTTAGATAGTAAGGGTCGACACTGATGCAGTGGCCGCCTACCAAGCCTGGGCGGAAGGGGAGGAAGTTCCACTTGGTTCCCGCAGCTTCCAATACTTCTAAGGTATCGATTCCTAGACGATGGAAAATTAATGCAAGCTCGTTGACCAGGGCAATATTGAGATCTCGCTGAGTGTTTTCAATTACTTTAGCTGCTTCTGCGACTTTTATTGAGCTGGCTTTGTGCGTTCCAGCGGTGATGATGCTGGCATAGAGGTCGTCAACATAGTCGGCGATTTCTGGCGTTGAGCCAGAGGTCACCTTTAAAATAGTGGTGACACGGTGCTCTTTATCGCCAGGGTTGATACGCTCAGGGCTGTAACCAGCATAAAAATCGACATTAAATTTCAGACCGGTTTCTGCTTCGATAATGGGAATGCAGTCCTCTTCGGTTGCGCCGGGGTAGACAGTGGATTCATAGATGACGATATCGCCTTTCTGGATGACCTTTGCAACCGCTTTGCTTGCCGAACGGAGTGGAGACAGGTCAGGTTGGCGGTGCTTGTCGACAGGGGTTGGTACTGTGACGATGTAACAATTACACTCCTTGATTGCACTGATATTGTCAGCAAAGCTTAATTGTGGTGATGCTTTGAGCTCATCAGACTCCACTTCGAGCGTGTTATCGACACCGTCACGCAGTTCAATAATGCGTTGGCTGTTGATATCAAAACCGATGGTTGGGTAGTGCTTACCGAACTCAACGGCCAGAGGAAGTCCAACGTAACCAAGACCAATAATTGCAATTTTGGTGTTCGAAAGTGTATGCATGCCTATTCCTTTGTGGGTGCATCAATCAGCGATTGAAATTTCTGCTTAGTATAGTGTAGCAATGCGGGGGCTCAAGCTGGAATTTAGATTTTTATGGTTTTGAAAAATGGCGGCGGGTTAACTAGCAGGATTGGGTGTGTGTGCTAACATTCATGGGCTGCTGACAAATCATTTATGTTCAGGGATGAGACGACAGCTTTCGTCATTGTTTATGGCAGTTTTCGACAACTTTTATTCAATGTAAGTTTTTAAGGAGACCCTTGAGTGGGCACCGTTCGTTTATTTAAACACCACCTGCATACGGCCTTTGTCTGGCTCGCCATTATAGAAGGGCTGCTATTTATTGCGGCTGTTTTTATTGGTGCTTACCTACGCTTCCAAGGTGATGCCGGTAGTGTTGGGGATAGTATCGGCCCCGTTTTACCGCGGGCGTTGATTTTTTCAGGCGTGATGCTCGTTTCGATGGGGGCAATGGGGCTTTATCAACCGCATACCCGTGAAGGGTTGAGTGGTACCTGGATTCGAGCCACTGGTGCATTTGTGTTTATGGCGGTGGGCTTGTCGCTGGTATTCTATTGGTTCCCTGAACTGCTATTAGGGCGTGGAGCCTTAGCATTAACGGCTTTTGTGACTTTTCTTTTTATTGCGTTGTCACGGATGCTTTTTCACCGGCGAGTGAACCAGGAGCGTTTAAAGCGTCGGGTACTTGTTTACGGTGCTGGGCATCGTGCTCGATTGGTGCTTGATCGTCTGCGTCGTGAGTCTGACCGACGCGGATTTTCTTTTGCTGCGTTCATTGCAGTTGATGGTGAAGAGCAAATTGTAGATAGCAATCAAGTCATTAAGCTGGATCGTTCAATTTTTGAATATGTTGATCAGAATCAGATTGATGAAATCCTGGTGGCAGTTGATGATCGGCGTAAGGGCTTGCCTGTTCAGGAACTACTGGAATGTAAGCTTAACGGTACCGATGTGTTGGATGTCGTTGATTTTTTCGAGCGTGAATCGGGCCGTATCATGCTTGAATTTGTGACGGCTGGTTGGATGGTGTTTTCCGATGGTTTTAATAACGGCACTCTACGTGCCACCACAAAACGCTTGTTCGATATAGCTGCCAGCCTTGTTTTATTGATAGCAATATGGCCAATGATGCTGCTGACTATTGTAGCCATTTGGTTGGAGGAAGGTTTCAGGGCCCCCATTTTATATCGACAACAGCGGGTTGGCGTGAATGGCGAGCCATTTGATGTGCTGAAATTTCGTAGCATGAGTATTGATGCGGAAAAGGATGGTAAAGCTGTTTGGGCAAAACAAAACGATAGTCGTGTTACACGCGTCGGCCATTTTATTCGCCGGTGTCGAATTGATGAGTTGCCGCAAATATTTAATGTATTGAAGGGCGATATGGCGTTTGTGGGACCGCGTCCGGAGCGCCCGCAATTTGTTGAGCAACTGGAAAAGCGGATTCCGCATTATGCTGCCAGGCATCAGGTTAAACCTGGAATTGCTGGTTGGGCTCAGCTTTGCTATCCCTACGGAGCTAATGATGAAGACGCCCGGCAAAAGCTACAGTTTGATCTCTATTATGTAAAAAACCATAGTATGTTTCTCGATTTCCTTATTTTAGTGCAAACGGTCGAAGTCGTGCTGTTTGGTAAAGGGGCTCGCTAATCGGATGTTCAAGAAGCATTTAAAGCGGGCTTTTACCAAAGAGAGAAGTGAAGCACCGTCTGAGCACCGAAAAGGTTGGATAGGTGTTGACCTTGATGGCACCCTGGCACACTACGATGGCTGGTACGGTCCTGCCCATATTGGTGAACCAATACCTGCTATGATGAAACGCGTTCAAGGCTGGATTGAAGAAGGGCGCGAGGTTCGAATTTTTACGGCGCGAGCATCGGTGCCGGAATATGTGCCTTTTGTAACGCAGTGGCTTGAAAAACAGGGGCTTCCGGCCTTAAAGGTTACTAATGTGAAGGATTTCGCGATGATTTCTTTGTGGGATGATCGTTGTGTTCAGGTTGAAACCAATAGTGGAAAACCTAAGCTTCCTTAGACTGTGTCGTTTTAGTGGCCTTGACGGCGCTTATTTTATCGGCGTTTAATAGTGTCAGCCTTTCTTACAGAGTTATTAAATTATAGGTGTTAGTGATCATTAACTCTTTGTAATAAAAGAAAAAATAAACATAGGCGTGATTTTTGCGTCTTATTCTTTAGGCGTCTTTATTAAGAGGACTGGGAATGAGCAGTGTGCTGTGGATTTTTATCATATTAAGCATTTGTGCAGTGGCTGTAGCGACCTATGTGTTTACTGTTGCAGCAAGAAATTATGTGTCTGAAGCCCCTGCGGAGGACGACCAGAGAGATGAAGAGTGGCAAACTGAACGTGTTTTTGTGGAACGCTCTGGGCAGGATAGACGGCACAACAGCAATGTTATTCAATTTCCTATGACCTTGCCTAGCGGTGAAGTTATTTTGCATGACCGCCGTACTGGAGAACGAAGGGCCAACGGTTAGCCTTAGGGCTACCTATAAATATCAGACGCCGCTCAAATAGCGGCGTTTTTGTACCTATCAACTGTATATTTGAAGCGGAAGAAATAAATAATGAAGCGTGTTTTGGTAACGGGTGGGGCTGGTTTTATCGGCTCTCATATTGTTCATTTATTATTAGATGAAGGTTTTACGGTTCGTGTTTTGGATGACTTGAGTACCGGAAAACTGGGTAATCTGCCTTTTATGCAGAGTGGCCTTGAGTTCATGCAGGGCTCGGTCGCTGATAAGGCATGTGTAGAAGAAGCCTGCCGAGAGGTTGAAGCTGTTATCCACCTGGCAGCACTAGTATCCGTACCTGCTTCAATTGAACACCCTGATCAGTCTGCAGCAAGTAATTTATTAGGCTTTAACAATGTACTGGAAGCGTTAAGAAAACAAGCATTTAAAGGTCGGCTGTTGTACGCCTCCAGCGCTGCGGTTTATGGTGCTGATGTGGGCCAGGAGGGACTGACGGAAGCTCAGGCACCAGGCAACCTTGTTTCGCCCTATGCGCAGGATAAGTTTAGTAATGAGATGTATGCGCAGCTATATAGCAAGCTGTACGGTATCAGTGCAATGGGGTTTCGCTTCTTTAATGTTTATGGGCCAAGACAGGATCCAGCGTCACCCTATTCGGGGGTTATCTCGATTTTTATGGATCGATGTTTTGCAGGCCAAGATATCACGATATTCGGCGACGGTACGCAGACGCGTGATTTTGTCTATGTGGCTGACCTCGTCAAAGTGCTGCGTTTAGCATTGGATGCAGATGATCAGGGGGTGCTGAATATTGGTACGGGGATGTCGACGCAGGTTAGTGAGCTTGCTGAGAAGGTTAAGCAGGTTTGTGGCGCTGATATAGCTATACGCTATGAAGCTGAGCGCGCAGGTGATATCAAATTTTCATTAGCCGATGTTACCAAGCTGCAGCAAACACTCGGCTTTGTGCCACAAACTTCAATCGAAGCAGGTTTAGAAGGGTTGAAAGAGTGGATGGAGAGCTGATTTGACAAGCAGCAAGCAGAAATCGTCGATGCCATGTAACGAGCTTGCGCGTTAAAACATACCTGGCACTTTCCAGCTTAAATATGCCTGATTATTGGAGCGGTAGACTGTTTTTCTCCTAGACAGTTATAGTACATGTGGGTTTTCCTTAGTAATTTGAACGGCATTTAGTTGTTGTGGTTTGACGTTGATATTTAAGTCGTTATTGTTGGATTGAGCTGTTATGAGCGAAAAACTCTGTCACTTAGTCGATGATATTCGACACTGTCAGGCCTGCGCGGAAAGTTTGCCTTTCCCGCCGCGCCCCGTGCTAAGTGCCAGTGGCTCGGCTAAATTACTTATTGTCGGTCAGGCTCCGGGGCTTCGTGTGTATGAAACGGGAATTGCCTGGAATGATGCCAGCGGTGACCGGTTACGGCAGTGGATGGGGTTAGATAAAGCCCTATTTTATAACGCTGAAAAAATTGCCATTTTGCCAATGGGTTTTTGTTACCCGGGTCGAGGAGCAAGTGGTGATCTGCCGCCATTGCCGCAATGTGCAACGCTATGGCGTGAAAAACTGCATCGTCATTTGTCTGAGGTGAAGTTGACCCTGTTAATCGGGCAATATGCGCAGCGCTATTATTTGACTAAACAGGGGCTGGCGATCAAGCCGAACTACCCTGGCTCTGTGACCGACACTGTTAAGCATTGGCAGCAGTACTTACCTGATTTTTTACCGTTACCTCACCCGTCGCCAAGGAATAACATTTGGTTGCGAAATAACCCCTGGTTCGAGTTGGAAGTCTTACCTGCATTAAAGGATCAGGTCGCGCGGATTCTGGAGAGTCCTGTATCCAATGTTCTTTGAACGGGGTTTGGTGTTTGGTCTCTATCTTTGAGTCTGGCTGTGTAACGCTATTCCCCATTATGTTCAGGCTTTATTCAGCTTTGTAGCACTACACTGGCTTTACCTGATTAAGCGCGGGAGGGCCATCAGATGAAAAGGTATCAACAGCTTACTGCTATTGCGGGAGGTCTTGCTTTATTGCTATCGGCCGGTTTTGCACAGGCTGACAAAGTAAAGTTTTATATTGGCTACAGTAACTATGATCATGGTTATCAGTCTCACCATTATCAGCGGTACAGTTATTCGTACGGGCATCCGGCACGGCATATTATTCAATATAACTATCATCCCTATTACGGGATAAAATATGATCAGAAGCAGCGTCGTAAGCACAAGCATCACGCTAACTGTCATCATGCAGATTATTATTCAGGACATAAAAAACACAAACATCAATACGGTTATGATAAGCAGCGTCGACACCACAAACGACATGATGACTATCGTACTGGTTGGTCAAGACATAACCGTGATTGGCATTATTAATTCTGATAATGGGTTATTTATGCACTAAAAAATTAAGTGTGCTCCGCTCTGTTGTGCGTGCTGGAGCATACTTAAAGAATCGTAACTGCTGGTGAATAAGTCTCTGTATTAATTTATTTTTTTCCCCCTCTCGTATACACTTCGCGGCCTCTAATAGCGCATTTTTATGTGTTTTTTAAGCTTAATTGAGCAGGCCGACCTATGACCACATGCGTGATTACCGCACTTTATAAATTCGTTACGCTTGATGATTATCAGGCGATTCGAGAGCCGTTACAAAGCTTCTGCAAAGCGCAGGGTATTAAAGGTACGCTGTTGTTAGCAAACGAGGGAATTAATGGCACGGTGGCGGGCTCGAGAGCGGCGATGGATGAATTGCTGGCTTATCTGAAAGCAGATAAGCGATTGGCAGATGTCGAATATAAAGAGTCCTTTGCAGCGGAAAACCCCTTTTATCGAATGAAAGTTAAGCTCAAGCGCGAAATTGTGACCTTGGGCGTTGAGGGGATTGATCCGAACCAAACGGTGGGAACTTACGTTAAACCTAAAGACTGGAATGCATTAATCAGCGATCCTGATGTGGTTCTGGTTGATACACGTAATGACTATGAAGTGGAAATTGGTACTTTTAAGGGCGCGCTTGATCCTCATACTGAAACCTTTCGAGAGTTTCCCGAATACGTTCACAATAACTTGGATCCGAAGAAAAACAAAAAGGTAGCGATGTTTTGTACCGGTGGCATTCGTTGTGAAAAGGCTTCTGCTTATATGCTTAAACAAGGCTATGAAGAGGTTTACCATCTGCAGGGTGGTATTCTCAAGTATCTAGAGGAAGTTCCTCAGGATGAGAGCCTCTGGCAAGGTGAGTGCTTTGTCTTTGATAATCGTGTGTCGGTAGACCATAGTCTGGAACAGGGACATTACGACATGTGCCACGCCTGTCGACGACCGATTTCTGAACAGGATAAGCAATCGCCAGATTATGAGGCGGGAGTATCCTGTCATCACTGTATCAACGAAAAAAGTGTCGAAGATAGAGCGCGTTTTGCACAGCGCCAGCAACAGATTCAATTAGCGGCTGAACAGGGCCAGCATCACATCGGTTTAAGTGCCGAAGAGGTTGCGCAAGCCCGACAACAAAAAGCCGAGCGACAAGCAGAATTAAAGGCGCGTTCCTGTGCGGGTCAAAAACAGGAGTCTTAAGACGCTGACTTAAAACGATTAAAGCAGTATAGGTGGCTATGGCGGTAGACAAACAGTTGCAAGCTCAGCAGGACGAGGTTCAACGGCAAGGCGGTTTCAGCTGGCGCTATATCCGAGGTATTGCGCTTCAGCATCGTCGTGAGCTGGTGATTGCCAATTTAGTGGCGTTACTGGCAACCATTGCCAGTGTGCCGATTCCCATGTTGATGCCGCTATTGGTGGATGAAGTACTGTTGGATAAGCCGGGTTTTTTGGTTGCAACTACCCATATGCTGATTCCTGACTCTTGGGCCAGCCCTTTTCTTTATATTATTGCGGTGCTGGTTGTCAGCGTATTATTGCGGGCGCTTTCATTACTCTGCAACGTCTGGCAGAGCTGGCAGTTTGCGGCCATTGCCAAGGACATCATCTATCGAATGCGTAGCCAGCTGTTAACGCTGATGCCACGCATTTCAATGGCTGAATACGAAACCCTCGGCAGTGGCGGGGTGGCTACACATTTTGTCACCGATATGGATGCCGTCGATAACTTTATTAGTAAAACGCTGAGTAAGTTTCTGGTCGCCGTACTGAGCATTATTGGTGTCGCGGCCGTGCTGCTATGGCTGCACTGGCAGTTGGCACTGTTTATCCTGTTTTTTAATCCGTTTGTGGTGTATTTCACTACCCTGTTTGGCAAGAAAGTTAAAAAGCTTAAAGCCGACGAAAATGATGCCTATGGTGTATTTCAGGAAGCATTAACTGAAACGCTGGATGCGATTCAGCAGGTGCGGGCCAGTAATCGTGAAAAGCACTATGTGAAAGGGTTGATTGAGCACGCTAAAGCGGTGCGCCGCCGAGCGGTGTCCTTTGAGTGGAAAAATGATGCTGCCAGCCGTCTAAGCTTTCTGGTCTTTCACCTCGGTATGGATATGTTCCGCGCCGTTGCCATGTGTATGGTCATTTTGTCGGATCTGAGCATTGGTGAAATGTTTGCTGTCTTTGGCTATCTCTGGTTTATGATGGGGCCGGTGCAGGATGTATTGAATATTCAGTATGCCTGGTACAGTGCCAATGGTGCGCTGGAGCGTATCAACCAGATGTTCAGCCTGCGCGAAGAGCCGCAATACCCTCATCGCCAAAATCCGTTTCAGGGCAAACAGAGTGTGGGCATTCAAATCCAGGAAGCCTGTTTTTCCTATGATGCAGAAACGCCCGTGTTGCGTGGTGTGAGCCTTAATATTGCTGCGGGTGAAAAAGTCGCTCTGGTGGGTGCCAGTGGCGGCGGTAAGTCAACGCTAGTACAGGTGTTGCTGGGTTTGTATCCATTAAGCTCTGGTCAAGTATGTTTCGATCATGTGCCGGTCACCGAGATCGGTCTGGATGTGGTGCGTGACAATGTGGTGACGGTGTTACAGCATCCGGTGCTCTTTAATGACACGGTGCGTGCTAATCTGGCGATGGGGCACGATATGGCCGATGAGCAGCTCTGGCAAGCGCTGGAAATTGCACAATTAAAAACAGTTGTGCAGGCTATGGATAGCGGTCTTGATACGGTTGTGGGCCGTCAGGGGGTAAGGCTATCGGGTGGTCAGCGCCAGCGTATTGCCATTGCCCGTATGATTCTTTCTGACCCTAAAGTGGTGGTGCTGGATGAAGCCACCTCGGCGTTGGATTCTCAAACTGAATTCGCACTGCACGAAGCGATGACCGATTTTCTCAAACAGCGTACGACCTTAATCATTGCCCATCGCCTGAGTGCGGTTAAGCAGGCTGATCACGTCTATGTTTTTGAGGATGGCTTAATCAGTGAACAGGGGCGTCATGATGAGCTGATCGCACAGGATGGTTTGTATGCCAAACTGTATGGCGAATATCAGTAACTCCCCATGCCTTGCCTAAATCCCTTGAGGCTGGCGGGTGGATTTATAATTTGTTAGCGTATTTTTAATGTTAATGAGATCCTTAACGACAACATTGGAAAGCAATATTTGAGCTCCTAGTATGTCCCGTGATGATAAAACTGTAACTAAACACTCAAGTGCCACCGATATTGCAGAGTTTCTTGAAAAGGCTAATGAGCTGGCGGTTACGGCAGATACAAATGGCGGCGGACGTTTGATGTTTGCTCTGGATGCCACGGCCAGTCGTCAACCCACCTGGGATACCGCCTGTAACCTCCAGGGACAGATGTTTGAAAGTGCCGAGCAGGTGGGTAATCTGCACATTCAACTGTGCTTTTATCGCGGTTACCGGGAAGCGCGCTTTAGCGGGTGGTTCGATAAGGCGGTGGAGTTGCATCGTGTTATGCAAAAGGTACAGTGCGTCGGCGGTTTGACGCAAATTAAGCGTGTGCTGCGTCATGCGCTGGATGAGCACCAGCGTCAACCCGTGAGTGCATTGGTGTTTGTTGGCGATTGTGTTGAAGAAAATCCTGATTTGTTGTGTGATCTGGCCGGCCAATTGGGCATACACCGGCTGCCAGTATTTGTGTTTCAAGAGGGCTATGATACAGATGCTGAACCAGTATTTCGTGAAATTGCTCGCCTGTCTGGTGGTGCCTGGTGTCGTTTTGATCAAAACAGCGCGCAGCAGCTGCAGGACCTGTTATCCGCTGTGGCGGTGTTTGCCGCTGGTGGGAAAAAGGCGCTGCAAGATTTTAGTCACTCACGCCCTGCATTGGCAGCAGTAGTGAAACAGTTGTCCGGCCCTAAATAGCTCAGGAGCTAATCGTTGCGTATTCTGATTATTGTTGTTATCTGCGTGATGCTGTTTTTTATTCTGCGCTATCAATTTCGTCAAAACCCGAAAAGCTTTACGCGACATTTCTTTTTTGCCCTGATTGGCCTTTTTACTTTGCTGTTGTTTGCGTTGGCGATTACCGGCCGTTTACACTGGTTGTTTGCTTTACTGGCCGGTTTATTGCCCTGGATGCGGCGCTTGCTGCCGTTGCTGCGTTTTGTGCCTTTGGCACAGTTGGCGCGACGTTATCTTAATGTGGGAGGAATGCGCTCCATGGGCTCAAAGCCAAAAGGGGGGCAGACTTCTAATGTACACAGCCTATTTTTAAGCATGACTCTGAATCACGATAATGGTGAAATCAGTGGTGAAGTGTTGAAGGGGCAATTTACTGGTTGCCCATTGCGAGAGCTAACCATTCAACAGTTACAGAATTTACTCAAAGAGTGCCAGGCTGATCGTGATTCTTATGCACTGCTATGTAGCTATTTGAACTACCGTTTTGGCAGTGATTGGCAGACACAGTTTGACGGCTCAGAGCAGGCAACGGGTGAGGCGGACGATACCAGCGATCAGGCGATGAACTATGAAGAGGCGCTTGATATTCTTGGTTTGCAGGAGCCTGTCAGCAAGGCCGACATTATTAAAGCCCATCGTAGCATGATGCAGAAGTTTCACCCTGATCGTGGTGGCAGTAATTATTTGGCGGCAAAGATTAATGAGGCCAAGGAATACCTGCTCAAGCATTTTCAAGATTAACCCACGAGCTTTTAATCAAATCGCTGGCGGACCCTTTTGGACCAGGCTATTGCGGGCAGGCTGCGACGTTAAAGCCTTTGCAAAGATTCCGGTATTCGCCTTGCATCTGACCCCGTAAAAGCTCCAACACCGCCACCAGCGACTTGATTAGAGGTTTTATAATTACATAAAGAAGCTGGTAGTTTGTCGAAGAACTTCTAAAGTTAAGCCCATATAAATGTGTTCCTGCGAGGCCTATGAGACAGCGTAAAAAAGATTTGGCGGTCATGATTGCACTGGCGGCTTTGCTACTGGTGATGGCGGTGCTGTGGCCTAAGGGCACAACCCATGTATTGCCGGTGAGAACATTAGCTGAAATTCAGCGTAGTGGGCAGTTGATTGTGCTGACACAAAATAATCCGACGGTTTATTACGTTGACCGCCACGAAAATGAGTCTGGGCCAGAGTACAAACTGGTAAAAGACTTCGCTGAGAGTATCGGTGTAAAACCGGTTTTTATTATTAAAAATAGTGTTGTTGAGTTGATGGATGCGATTAGTCGTGGTGAAGGTGACTTGGCCACGGCGGGGTTGTCCATTACGGCAGAACGTAAACGTAAAGTGTTGTTTGGCCCAGCTTATCAAACCGTCAGTCAGCAGGTGGTGTGTCGTCGTGGTGGTGAGCGGCCAAACCGGATCAGCAATTTAGTGGATACTGATTTGGTCATTATTGCGGGTAGCAGTTACGAAGAGCGTCTCAAGGAGTTGCAGAAAAAACATCCGAAGTTAAGTTGGCACGCTACAACGGGTTTGGGATCCGAACAAATCTTAGAGAGCGTATGGGAGCGCAAAATTGGTTGCACGGTGATGGACTCAACAATTGTGTCCATCAACCAGCGTTATTTCCCCGAGTTGCGGGTACGTTTTGCGTTGGGTAAAAAAGATGAACTGGCCTGGGCTTTGCCTAAGGGAGCCAACGAGTTACGACAGGAAGCGGTCAATTGGCTAACAGCTTATAAAGCAGATGGAAAAATGGCTAAGTGGCGGGAGCTTTATTACGGCCATGTGACGTTGTTTGATTATGTCGATATTCAGGCTTTTAAACGGCGTATTAAAGAGCGTTTTCCTAAATATCGACAGCTGTTTGAGCAGGCGGCTGAAGAAAATGATCTGTCCTTTACGTTATTGGCCGCACAGGCTTATCAGGAGTCACATTGGAACCCTAAGGCTAAAAGCCCGACGGGGGTGCGTGGCATGATGATGCTGACTTGGCCAACGGCCAGGTCATTGGGCGTTAAAAATCGTTTAAATGCCGAGCAGAGTATTTTTGCTGGCGCTAAATATTTTGCCAAGTTGCGTGATAACCTCAAAGATGAGCTCAATGAACCGGACCTGACCTGGATGACGCTGGCGGCTTATAATGTTGGTTTGGGGCATCTGCGTGATGCGCAAGCACTGGCAAGGCGACAGGGCAAAGACCCAAAAAGCTGGCATGATATGAAAATTATGCTGCCATTATTGAGCCAGCGGGAATACTACTCAACGGTGAAGTATGGTTATGCGCGTGGTTCTGAACCGGTGAAATATGTGCAACAAATTCGTCAGTATCAACAGGTTTTGCAACAGGTGCTTAATCCGGCAGACGTACAGATTTTTGTCAGACCACGCAGTTAAGTAAGGTTATCCGCGCTGAAGTTTAAAAAGCGCCAATGTGTAAGACAGTGTGTAGAGACTGCTGATGATTGCTCCGGGCAGAATGGTCAATAGAATTTCTGGTGTGCCTGCCAGCGCATTTACTCCCCAGGATGTCGTATAAATCAACCCGCAGGTCGTAAATAGCGTCAGGCTAAACTGCCATTTAGGCTGGTTGCTTATCTGAAATAGCCACTCCATAAAAAATGATAAGCATAACGTTAGTATGAAGCTGTAGCTGCCCTGTGTAGCCCCCGCTTTGAGCGCGACCATTAGGCCGTGATCATGATTAATTAAAAAAGCCCATCCACCATAAAAAGTAAACCCCGCTGTAGCCGCCATCAGGCTGCGAAAAAGTTTAGAACGGCGTAACAGGTCAAACATAGGGCTCAGGCTGCAGTCGTTGATTTTGGTGATGTTATTATAGTGTGGTAGGGGCTACATGGTACGAAGACTTAATAGGACTCGTTGTTGGTTGATACAGTTGTTTTAACGCGGGTGACGAGGGCGTCATTAACAGCGTTCCAGCAATTCTCAGCGCAGGCTTTACGGGATTCAAACTCGCGGATGCTGACCGGGGAGTGAAGAATCAGTTCGATATCAGCATTACGCATGCCCATTGACTGAATAAAATGCGATAGAAAGGGCATGGTGGAATACCAGGCATAGTAATCGCGCAGTGACTGATCCATCAACTGGCCCTTGTGATGCGTGTAAGCGAGCGTCATGGGCTGAATTTGTATATTAATCTCAGGTTCGCTTTCCGCAGCATGAAACAGACTGCTTTTAAATGGCTCCACATGAGCACCATCGGTGCTGGTACCCTCTGGAAACAAAATAAGGTTATTACCAGCAATTAATTGTTGTTGCAGAATGTCCACCTGCGCTCGGGCATGACGACTGTTGCGTTCGATAAACAGGGTGTTTTGCAGACGGGCCAATTTGCCAAATAGTGGCCAGCCCGCGACCTCGGATTTAGCAATAAAAAAACCGGGTACCACCGAGCCCAGTAGGAAAATATCCAGGTAGGAAACGTGATTGCTGATATACAGGGTTGGCCGGTGATGACTTAAACTGCCACTTACTTTGAGCCGCAAACCAAAAATTTTGCTGACACCACGGTGAAACAGCATCGGCATTTTTTCAGTTGCCAGTGTTGAGTGTGGGCTGATGAGACGAATAAGTAGTGCGGGAATAGGCAGTAGAATCAACCACAAAATTAACAGTGGCAGGCGAAGACAAATCAGAGCAATGGAGTAGGGGCGTTTAGTGGGCATGTTTGGGGTTTAATGTCTATTTTGGAACAAGCGTATGATTGTCCTTTAGCATCTTGGCGGCGTCCACATAAATACACACGAACACTGAATTAAATACCGGATCAATGATGGCGCATTTACTGATGCGTGCACCGAGTTTCAGGTAGCCGCGCAGTAGTGTGGGGACTGCGTTTTTTGCAACTTCCCAGTCAACGCTATTGGTTTCAAGAGATACCTCATCAAGACAAACATGGTTGTCCACCTTTGGGGTTGGGCATAATTCTGGTGGTGCAGGATTGTGCTGGTGAAGATACGTGAGAATATCAGTGTGTTTGCTGATATCCATATCATGGAAACTGGCGCAACCAATCATCAGTTGATAGTTATTATCGATGATAAATTTCATCGCAAACTTCCAGATCAGCATTAAAATTGTGCCGGAGCGGCCACCGGGGGCAATACAGTAACGGCTAAGCTCTAGAATTTTTTGATAATTGTTTCTCAGTTTGTTCAGGTTGAAGGCTTTTTCAGTATAAAACTCCTGGCCAGGGTTGAGGCGTTGGTTACTGACTAAACGCAGAGTGCCAACCACGGCATTGGCGTTTTTACTGTTAGTGACAATGATGTGGTAGGCATTATCGTCCCATTCATCAATTTCTCGTCCCGCATCGATCATTTCAGGTGTTGGTGTGCCCTGGTTTTCTTGATAAAACACTCGATAGCGTAGTGCTTGAGCAGCTTCAATGTCGTCAGCTGTTTCGGCAAGCCTGACTTCATAGGGGCCAGCTTGGAAACTCACATTTTCTATGTGGGGCCGATTAAGGTGCTGGGATTTGGCTTGCATGGCTACTTCTCCTGCGCCGCGATGAAGGCGCTGCTTCTGGACACAATGGCTTTAAGCCCCACTTGGAGGGGCTGCCGGTAAACGAGCTAACCGAGTTTTATGCACTTCGTCTGTCGAACAGGGTGAGCCATCGTAATAGTCAAAATAAACCTGTGATTGGTCAACGCGAATGTGACTAAAGCTTACTGTTTGGCCATTATCGCGGTGCATACAGACAGAAAAAGCGCCCGCTTCTGGTGCGTGGCTTGCGTGATATTGGCGAAGCTGTTCCGGGTTTAATGGCTGCCCTTTTTGTATGTTTCTAAAGTGTTTTAGCCGACAGTTAATAACTTTGTCGGTGGCATAGGATGAAGAGGTCAGTGGCATTAGGGTTGGTTGTTTGATCTGTAATTCAAAGCCATCCCAATGGGCCTGCCAAACCTGATTGTTTGGTGATAATGCCAAGAGGTCAAAGGGGCGGTACTGACTTAGCTTGAGTGCCTTAAGCTGTGATAGCAGCATGTTGGTGTCTGTAAAATGTGATAGTGCCCGGACTAACAATCCGCGGCTGATCCAGTCGCGCTGATCGATGACTTGCTGTGCAGCGTAGTGATTTAGCAGGCAGAGCGATAGGCCGTGTTCGTTTACTGTGATCCAGGTGCCGCCAGCATCCGTATCAGTGGGGGCAATTATTTGAGTTTGATGAAGTGTTTTGAGCGAAGGGCGAGCTGCACGTTGGCGGCTTTTAAGCTCGTCCCGGTTAAAGAACAGCTGGTACCCTTGGTTGCTGAAAAGCCAGCTTACGGTGCACATGTGCGTTGTTGCTTGTTGTAGAGTTGGGTGGAGGCAGCAACGCCAAAATTCTCATCAACAGGGAGCTCCATAAATTTCAGTTGGGCGCTGATAATGGCGTAGTGGTGGGTGGTGTGCCCCTGTAAGAATATTAATTCGCGAGCCAGTGAGCTGCTGGCTGGTGCGGCGCATGGTTTTTCAGGTGACGAAGACAAGCTGACTTTTATCGCGTTATCTGACTGTGTGGTTAGTGCTTTCAGGTCGGTGATTAATTTATTTAGCTTGTTGAGAGTATAAGCCCGTTGGGTTTCCACCGCTGTGTCACGCTGGCGTTGGTCGTAGTGAATGTGGCCCTTTTTTAAGCCCGTTAAGAAACAGAAATAGTGGTCAAGAATGTGGCGGAAATGTTTGCCAATTGACGCACTAAAGTAGGGTGTTAACACTTGATTGTATTGGTCATCGCTGAGATCGTCGAAGATAGTGCTGCTGGATCGTAAAGTAGCGATGTTGTTGTTGATGATGTCAGTAATCGTCAAGATTTACCCCAGTGGTGATTATTAATACTAACAGGCTCTTCGTTGTACTGTTCTTGGCTGTATGTGACAGCAGTTTTTTTGATAAATTCGGCTCAAAGTTTTTGTCACTCGCGTAAATTGGCCGAGTGTAGTTGTGGTTATGGGCTATTTGAGTTTCCTTAGCCTGTCAATTTACGGCTTAACCCTGTTGGTTATGTGAGAAACGTGTAAAATGTCCGCCCCTAGTGGCTATAACTTGGTCATATTACGATCAAGTATACCCAATGAATACGAATTTTGAGTACGGCAGTAACCATGGAATTAAATAGCACAACCGAAATTATTGAAGATATTCGCCGCGGTAAAATGGTCATCCTAATGGATGATGAAGACCGTGAAAACGAAGGCGATTTGATTATTGCCGCCGAAATGGTGCGTCCGGAAGATATTAATTTCATGGCGCGTTATGCCTGTGGTTTGATCTGCCTGACGTTGACGGAAGAGCGCTGCAAGCAGTTACGTTTGCCGTTAATGGTGCAGGATAATAACTGTCAGCACAGTACCAACTTTACCGTTTCTATTGAGGCGGCTGAAGGTGTCACAACAGGTATTTCTGCAGCGGATCGTGCGAAAACTATTCAGGCGGCGGTTGGAAAAGAAGCGTCCCCTGAAGATATTGTCCAACCTGGGCATATTTTTCCGCTAAAGGCGAAAGAGGGTGGGGTATTAAGTCGTGCGGGCCATACTGAAGCCGGTTGTGATTTAGCTCGTTTGGCCGGTCTTGAGCCAGCCGCAGCTATTGTCGAGATCATGAATCCCGATGGTTCCATGGCGCGTCGTCCAGACTTGGAAAAATTTGCTGCCGAGCATGACCTTAAAATTGGCACCATTGCTGATTTGATTCATTATCGGATCCTGCATGAAAAAACAATTTCGCGGGTTGAAGAGCAGACCATTAATACGCGCTATGGCGATTTTAATTTGATTACCTATCAGGACAGTGTTCAGGGCGGTATACATATGGCGCTGACAAAGGGTGATATAGCGTCAGAAAATGAAACGCTGGTACGTGTTTGTCAAACGGAAGTGTTTCGTGACCTGCTTGGCGCAGAGCCCGCTGGCCGGAAAAGTTGGGCGTTAGGTGATTCGTTGGCGAAAATTGAAGCCGAGGGTTCCGGTGTAGTGGTTGTTTTAGCGAATGATGATCCACATGGTGAAATGCTATCGCATGTGCGTATGCTGCAAGGCGACGATGCGGCGGCACGCGAAGTGGTTCGTCACTCGCCGAGCGTTCATGATACTGTCGGCACCGGGTCTCAGATATTACGTGACCTCGGCGTACGAAAAATGCGCCTGTTAAGCTCACCGATTAAGTACACGGCCATTTCAGGCTTTGATTTAGAAGTTAGTGAGTTTTTAGATCCGGTATAAAGACGGGCGTTTATCGCTTATAAAAGGCCAAACCTCTTAATGGGGTTTGGCCTTTTTTGTTTTCAAAGTATCAACAAATGGGCTTTCTATTCGCCATACACGCAGCCACTGGTACAGGTTTCCTTGATCTCGACTTTACTTAATAAAGGCAGGTTAGGTTTTAGTCGCTGCCAGATCCAGATAGCCAGGTTTTCACTGGTGGGGTTTTCAAGGCCCTCGATTTCATTTAGATAATTGTGGTCCAGTTGTTCGTAAAGTGGTTTGAAGGCCGCTTTAAGGTCGCTGAAATCCATGATCCAGCCTTCGTGGGGAGAAACATCGCCGCTGACATAAATGCGGGCCTGAAAGGAATGGCCATGTAAACGTGCACATTTATGACCTTCCGGTACGTTGGGTAGTCGGTGGGCTGATTCGAAAGTAAACTCTTTGTAAATTTCCATGCCTGTGGTGCCTTGCTGGTGTGGACAGATATATGCCGTCGAGAAACGCGCGCATTCTAACACTGTCTGGCAGGCGGGTGTAAAAAAACCTGTCCTCACAAGGGTTTATCGGTGTCAATTTAAACGGCAAAAAAAATGTGACAATAAAATGAAAAAAACTGCCTTTTTATTGCCGATTAGCATTTGACTTGGGGCGCGAAATCTATAGAATGCAGCGTCTCGATTGGGCGGTTAGCTCAGTTGGTAGAGCGGCGCCCTTACAAGGCGTAGGTCACAGGTTCGACCCCTGTACCGCCCACCAATCGAGAGTTTGTAAGAAATGCGGCCCGGTAGTTCAGTTGGTTAGAATGCCGGCCTGTCACGCCGGAGGTCGAGGGTTCAAGTCCCTTCCGGGTCGCCACTTACACATCCCCTATTTGACAGGCTAGGGATGTAAAATTGCCCTGCTGTTGAGGGCGGTTAGCTCAGTTGGTAGAGCGGCGCCCTTACAAGG
>LUKI01000019.1 GCA_001593685.1 Gammaproteobacteria bacterium F7 | reverse complement strand
TGATTGACGTTTTTCAGACCTTGGCGCATGCCATTGTACGTGATGGCGAGGGCGCAACTAAGTTTGTGACGGTGACGGTTGATGGCGGCAAAAGTGATGAAGAATGTTTGCAGGTCGCCTATGCCATTGCCCATTCGCCACTGACCAAAACAGCCCTGTTTGCAAGCGATCCTAACTGGGGACGTATTTTGGCTGTCGTTGGGCGTGCTGGGCTGGTAGACCTCGATGTTAGTAAAATTAATATCTACCTTGATGATGTGTGTATTGCTAAAGCTGGTGGTGTTGCTGCTAGCTATACCGAAGAGCAAGGCCAAGCGGTGATGAATCAAGAGGAGATTCTGATTCGTGTAGAGCTTAACCGTGGCGCAGCGTCTGAAACTGTGTGGACGACCGATCTTTCTCACGATTACGTATCGATAAACGCGGATTATCGTTCCTAGAATGGCTCAGCAGGTACATGTTGCCGTTGCCGTGATCACTAACGGCAGCGGTGAAATTCTAATTGCCAAACGACCGCAACATGTTCATCAAGGCGGCCTGTGGGAGTTTCCCGGCGGTAAAGTGGAAGAGGGTGAAAACCTGCAGACGGCACTTAAGCGTGAATTATATGAAGAGCTGGGTGTTGAACTTATTGCCAGTCAGCCGTTACTCGAAATTCATCACGATTATTCCGATAAAAAGGTTTTTCTGGATGTTTGGCGAGTCACTGAGTTTGCGGGTGAGGCCTACGGGCGTGAGCAGCAGCCGATTCGTTGGGTGACTGTTGAGGCGCTTGCTGAATATGATTTCCCTGAGGCGAATCAGCCAATAATCAACACTCTGCTATCCCATACTCACGTGTAAAGCGGGCTTGGTAAGGGAGGCGAAGCTCCTCCCTTAATCGACATAAAGGCTGAAATATTTTTATAGCAGCGTTAAACGAAACGCATCGACAAATCAATCGCTTTACAATCCTTGGTCAGCGCACCGATGGAAATATAATCCACCCCGGTTTGGGCGATGGCTAACAACGTGTCCTGAGTTACATTGCCTGAAGCTTCCAGCTTGCAGCGACCGTTGACGGTGGCGACGGCAACTTTCATATCTTCCAGCGTGAAATTATCCAGCATCACTGTGTCAGCACCGGCTTCGAGAGCTTGTTGAAGCTCGGTAAGATTTTCAACTTCTACTTCGACAGGTTTTCCTGGTTCATTGCTTCGAGCGGTGTGAATGGCAGCCATGATGGAACCGCAGGCGGCGATATGGTTTTCCTTAATTAAAAAGGCGTCGTAAAGGCCTATACGGTGATTAAAGCAACCACCGCAGGTGACCGCGTATTTTTGAGCAATGCGTAACCCCGGTAAGGTTTTTCGAGTGTCCAGTAGTTTTACCGAGGTGTCTGCGACCAGCGCGGCATATTGGCTGCATAGCGTGGCTGTGGCTGACAGCGTTTGTAAAAAATTCATGGCGCTGCGCTCGGCGGTGAGCAGTGAGCGTGCTGAGCCTCTCAGGGTGACTAGCGGCTCGTTAGCAGTGACGCGGTCACCATCTTTAAAATGCCAGTGGATTTCGATGGATGGGTCTACCTGACGGAAAACTTCGTTGGCCCAGTCGATGCCGGCCAGTGTTGCTGTTTCGCGGCTGATGATTGTCGCCTGCGCTTGGCTGTGTTCGGCAATCAGTTGAGCGGTAATATCGCCGCTGCCAATATCTTCAGCCAGCGCCTGCGTTACATTCTGTTTTATCGCCGCTGTTAGGGTGTCTGGTGTTATGGTCAATTTGGAAAATACCTGAGAGTTAGGGTGTCGCCACGTTGTGTTAATTCAATCTGCTTTAAGGCGCTCATGCCAAGTAAAATAAAGTCATCCATACCAGGGTTGATGCTGGCGTTCACTTGAACAAGTGTGATGTTGCCAATACTCAGTTGCTCAATGCGGGTCGAGTAAACGGTTACATTCCCGTTAGCGGTAGCAGCAATACTGGGGCGACCACGTTTTAGGCCAAATTTTTGTGCGAAATTACCGGAAACAACCACATCGGTGGCTCCCGTATCCAGTAAAAAGTCTGCGTTTTTGCCGTTAATACTGCCTGAAACAACGTAGTGGCCTTGCCGGTTTCGGGTCAAAATAACTTCCTGTGCTCCCTCTGCTGTGATGCGGTATTCCGGGGCTTGGTTTGGGTTAAACCAGCCTTTTTCCTGCTCTCCAAAGAGTAGGGTTAGCATCACTAAGCCGATGAGCCAAAAGGCAATCCACATACCTTTGCCGAATGTTTTCCCTGGCGGTGATTGTTGCGGGTTTTCCATGGCTAAGAAAGTGTCTCTAATTCAATGGTTTTACGGCAAAATTTGCAGTTTGAACTATACTCGTTTAGTACTAGCAAGCCCAGTTTGTTGGTTCATGGATTTGCATAAAATTCATGCAAAAAGACGCTGCGTTACAGGTCTTTATTGTAATAAATTGACGATAACCTAGAGGCTTGGCAACAAGTCGCCTGTGGTATTTTTTTTTAATAGGCAAGGATGACTCTTTGGCGGCATTTAAGCCGGGGTTTTGGATATGGCGATTGAGTTGAAAAGTATACGACCTATGAATGTGACATCCATAGATCTTCTGCCTGGGCCGCTAAAAGACGTGCGTACCCAGGCCATTAAGCAGCTGGCAGGTCTGCTGGCGAATATGTTTGATAGTGCCGATGATTCACTGTTTGAGTTGGCGGATAAGTCAGCTAATAACGCCGATCAAACCATGTATTTTGACTCCATGCGTGAAGTACGTATTAATCGCGAGGTTATAGAAAAACAGTTTGCTAAAACCCTGCGCGATAACTTTAACGTATTTCAGCGAAATGCGGGTGGCCGGCCTGAGAAGCCTGCTGCTAATGTCGAAGAACCTGACTCGTTTTCATTGGTTAAAGATGATGAGTTGGAAGAGACTGTTGCTATTCGAGGCATGATATCCAAGGTTCACAACCTGTTTGGGGATGCGTTGCGGCAGCTTGTTAAGCGTATGGATGTTTTAGCCCCTGAGGTCACAATTACCGATGAAAGCAACCCGATTGGGCCAGTTAGGCTGAGTGAGGCATTCCAGTTGGCCTGCCAAGCGCTATCACTTGATATTCGCGCCAAGCTGGTGGTTTATAAGTTATTTGAAAAGTATGTGTTAGGCGAACTTGAAGAGGTTTATAGCAATGCTAACCAAGTGCTTATCGAGTCTGGTGTGCTACCCCAGATTAAAGCCCCTCAAAGCTCCCGCACAAAGCACTCACTGACACAGTCGCAGCGAGTCGAAGAAGTCAGTGGTGGGCATGGAGACATAGATGGCGGTAAAGGTTGGACTACTGAGGCGTCTAGTGGCCAGAATGACGTTTTTAGTTTGTTACGGGGTTTGCTCGCTAACAAGTCTTCGCCGCCTAGTTCGCCATCAAATTATCTCCCAGTGGCCGACTCTGGGCCGGTATTATCGCAGACAGAGCTGGTAGGTCTGTTGTCGACTGTTCAACAACAGAGCAGTGTCGCGACGGATAACCTTCAGCCAATGGCAATTGATGTAAGGCAGGCCTTACATCAGGTAGTCGACAGCCGCGGTGGCAATGTGCCGCAAGCTGTTGGGCGAGTTGACGATGACTCCATCAACCTTGTTTCAATGCTGTTTGAATACATTCTTGATGATCACAGCTTGCCTGTACCAATGAAGGCGTTGTTGGCGCGTCTGCAAATCCCGATGCTAAAGGTCGCGCTACTGGATAAAAGTTTTTTCAGTCGCGGAGCGCACCCAGCGCGTAAATTATTAAATGAGCTGGCACGCGCTGCATTACGCTGGAATGAGCCTGCGGATGTTAGTCGTGACGCCCTGTTTAATAAAATTAATGAAGTCATCACCAGTGTGCTGAATGAGTTTGAGAGTAATGTCGAAATCTTTAGCCCGCTGCTAGCAGATTTTTCACAGTTTGTTGAAAAAGAGAAGCGACGTTCAGCGCTTATTGAACAGCGTACACGGGATGCAGAAGAGGGGCTTGGTAAAACCCAGCGAGCACGTGCCGATGTTGGCAAGCTGATTAACGAAAAAGCAGCGGATAAATCTCTGCCGTCAGTGGTTGTGAATTTGTTACGGGAAGGTTGGGTAAATTATCTGTTTCTGCTGTATGTAAAGGAGGGCACCGAAGGTGAGGCTTGGCAGGCTGGTGTGCAGGTAGTTGACGATTTAATTTGGAGTGTTGATAAGGATAGTAGTTTTAGTCATCGCAGTGATTTACTGAAAATGATTCCCTCGCTATTACAGCGCCTTCGAGAGGGGCTGAATGCGGTTTCCTTTAGTAAAAATCGCATGCGTGAATTATTTGCGGCGCTCGAAAGTGTGCACATGGGCTGCCTGAAAAGTCCAGACGCTAATCTGCAGGAAACGGAGGTTGTTGCCGGTAGTGTTGCTGGCGTGACAAAAGACGCATCGGGGAGCAATGCAGAAGAAAAAATTATTGTTGAAACGCCGGAGCTTGAGCCACTTGATGAGCCCATTACTGTTGACGCAGGTGATGCTAAATTTGCAGATCTGGTTGATTCAATGGCAGTGGGTGCCTGGCTTGAGTTTATTGGTGAGCAAGGCGTTAAATCACGCTGTAAACTTGCCGCAATTGTTCGCGCCAGTGGCAAGTATATTTTTGTTAACCGGGTGGGTATTAAGGTGGCTGAACATACGCGCTCAAGTTTGATTGAAGCGGTTCGTGAAGGTCAGATTAACATGCTCGATAACGCCTTATTATTCGATCGAGCACTTGAGTCGGTGATTGGCCACTTGCGCGAAATGAAGGATTGATGAGCGGTGAGTGATGGGGTACCGTGCGGTAAATAATTTATTGAGCGATTTTCGTGCAGCTTACAATCCAACAGCACTGGCTTAATGCCGCCGAACGAATAGAAAGCCCTAATTTCAACGAGCGCCCACAGCAACGTATTGATATGTTGGTGGTTCATAGCATCAGCTTGCCGCCGGGTGAATTTGGCGGACCGTATATTTCAGCGCTTTTTACCAATCAACTTGATCCAACCCAACACACTTATTTTGAGCAAATTTCGGATCTACAGGTTTCGGCGCATTTGCTTATTCGCCGCGATGGTCATTTAATTCAGTATGTCCCCTTTGATAAGCGTGCCTGGCATGCTGGACTGTCTAGTTTTTGTGGTGAAGAAAACTGTAATGATTTCGCAATAGGTATCGAGCTGGAAGGGGTGGATGATCAGCCTTACGAACAGATTCAGTACCAGCGTTTAGCGGAAATCAGTCGTCTGTTGATGTGTCATTATGAAGCAATAACGCCAGAGCGTGTTGTCGGCCATTCTGATATTGCGCCGGGGCGTAAGACTGACCCTGGTGAAGCGTTTGATTGGAGCTACTTTAGAGGGCTTTTATAAGACATGTGGATGAGGGCGTTATGATATTTCTCGTGTTATTGCTGACAATTGCCGCCTATAAACTGCTGGGTTGGCACCTAAAGCCTGAACATGATCAATGGTTTTTTCAGCTTAGTAACGGGCTCTCTGCACGATTAAAGGACTCGCCTCGATTGGCTATGCTGCTTGCCCTGTTGCTGCCGCTTGTTATTGTCGGTGTTATTTTAAATGCGACGAAGGATTGGTTATTTGGTTTTGTTGGGGTTCTTCTGCATGTTGTGATTTTGTTTTATGCGTTTGGCCGAGTCAATCTGCTGAAGCAATTATGCAGCTATCTGGAGCATTGGCGCAGTGGTGATTACCAATCGGCTTATCATCATGCGCAACAGCAATTTAGCAGTGAACTGGAGTTTGCGGCTACAGATACGAATAGTTTGCATTTGAGCTGCTGTCGGGGGCTGCTCTATCAATGGTTTGAGCAGATTTTCGTCATTATTTTCTGGTATCTGCTTGCGGGCCCTCTGGCGGCGTTATTTGTGCGTTTATTGAGCCTCTATGAGCGCAACTATCAAGCAAGTAAGGAAGGTGGTTTGCAGTTACTATATCTGGTGGAGTGGCTGCCAGTGAGGCTGATGGCGCTGACCTATGCAATTGCAGGCAATTTTAGCCAATCTTTCAAAATTCTCGTTACGGTTATAGCGGATATTACAATGTCGACGGACGATGTGTTGCTAAAAACAGGCTTGGCGGCGACAGGCGTTGAAGAGACAGAGATGAGCCGCTTAAATAAAGAACAAAAAGCTCAACAGCTTGAAACGCTTCAGCGTTTGCAAGTGCGCTGTCTGATTGTTTGTGTGGTTTTGGTGGCACTGCTGACGATCCTCTAGTCAGCGGCATAAGGTTATGCGGATTGGTATAGATCTGGGCGGCACAAAAATCGAAGCTGCCATGCTGGATGATGGTGGCGAAATTATTTGTCGTCGCCGGGTGCCGACGCCGCAACAGAGCTATCAGGGGACGCTTACAGCAATTTCAACGTTACTGCATCGGCTGGAACTTGATTGCGGGCTGGAAACTGCTCGACTACCCGTCGGCATAGGAACTCCAGGCAGTCTTTCCCCTTTAACCGGGCGGATGAAGAACTGTAATTCTACTTGTCTTAACGGACAGCCACTTTTTGATGATCTCCGTCGTTTGCTCAAACGTGATGTGCGTATTGCCAATGATGCTGATTGTTTTGCCTTATCTGAAGCGTTAGATGGTGTTGCTAGTCAACAGCTCAATGTGTTTGGCGTCATTCTGGGGACGGGCGTTGGGGGCGGCATCGTGATCAATAAACAACTAGTTTCCGGACCTAATGGCATTGCTGGTGAGTGGGGGCATAATCCGCTGCCGCCTGTGCCAGCGCTATTAGAAGGAGGAGACGCAATACGCCGCTGTTATTGTGGACGATCAAATTGCATTGAGACCTGGTTGTCAGGGCCGTCCCTTGAGTACAGTTTTTGGCAGTATGCGAACAAACGATTTAATGCCGCCCAAATAGCCTCTGCTGCGGTCGCTGGTGACGCTGAAGCCGCTAAGGTGATGGCGTATTACTGTGAATGTTTGGCCGCCGCGCTGGCGATGGTTATTAATGTTCTTGACCCCGGCGTGATTGTGCTGGGCGGCGGCTTATCGAATATTCGGCTCCTCTACGAGGAAGTGCCAAAGCGTTGGTTGCGCTATGTTTTTAATGACTACTGCGAGACAAGATTGTTGTCCGCAAAGTTTGGTGATTCCAGTGGGGTAAGGGGCGCAGCCCGACTTTGGTGAGTGTTAACTGGAATCTGTTGGTTTAAGTTTAGGTTATTGCACTTTAATTTTTTATAACGCGGTTTTAACCACAAATAAAAACGCCCCCGGCAGTTTCCTGCCGGGGCGTTTGTCTTTCTAGCCTTTGGTTAGGCGTTGGTGATATCAGTTATCACCGTACTCCTCACCCGGCAATGGTTTTCCAGCCAGTACGCTGAGATCCTCTTTAAATTCGTTGCTTTCAATGACTGTACAGATAATGTGCCATAACAGCCAAGCGGCAACAAGTAGACCAACCATTAGCATTTCAGAGCCTACAAATGGATAGGCGGCGCCGATGGTTTCTGGGTTAGCCCAGCTCTCAAGTCCTGTAGACATAATCCTTCTCCTATTCTCTTATTGAGGAATATTCGTTAATTAACCGTCGATTGGCTCTTTAGCCAATGCTGCACGAAGCTCTTCTTTCTCTTCGTAACGGGTATGGATTTCTTTCAGGTCAAGACCCGCCAGTTCAACACCGCGAGGCACGCGTAACAGACCGAATGCTTTCAGAATGTGTGCGATGATAAAGCCTGGCAAGAAGCCTAACAGACCAAACATGATGGCTGCACCAGCCAGCTGACCCAGTGGCGAAATGTGCGCATAGTCTGGGTTCATAGATGCAGGGTAACCCCACAGCATGAAGCCAACTACGATCAGGCCGTAAATACCTGCGTAACCGTGTACCGCAACTGCACCCAGAGGATCATCGATTTTGAATACGCGCTCAGCAAAGAAGTGGCCTTTGTAGCAAACCCAGGCACCGCCCATACCGATGATGCAAGCCTGGATTGGGTGGTAAAGGTCATTACCTGCAGAGGCACCGATTACACCTGCCAAACCGCCGTAGTAGATCCACAGAACATCACCTTTGGACACAATGAAGGCTGACAGCATGCCGCCTGACAGAGACATCAGGAAGTTAAAGGTGATCGCTGACAAGGTTGTTGGTGTCAGGTAAATGTTAGTTGCTGTGAAGTAAGAACCACCATCGCCAGCACCAACATCCAGCATTGGGATGTTACAGGCAACGTAGAAGCCCCAGAAACCTGAGAAGATCAGGAACAGACCTACAGTCACTAACCATGGGTTGTGTGGGTTGATGTTACGAGGGGTACCGTCGGCACGGAATTTACCCAGGCGTGGACCCAGAACGATAATTACACCCAGAGCAAAACCACCGGCAATCGCGTGGATTACACCCGAAGCGTAGGCGTCGTGGTAGCCCAGCAGCTGAACCATCCAGCCATCTGGGTGCCAGCCCCATGCTGCATCGATAACCCAGAAGAAAGAACCGATAGCAACAGCGCAAATCCAGTATGCGGAAGGGCGAATACGCTCTAAACAGGCACCGGATACGATGGACGCTGCTGTCCATGAGAACAACAGGAATGCTGCGAAGAACACACCGTTGATGCGAGACCACCAACCGTCGTTTTCAACAGATAGGCCTTCCTGGAAAGTAGAACCACCCAGGTGAGTACCCATGAATTCAGACCATGGTGTTGCCCAGCCTGCTTCCAATAGTGGGCCCGTGATGCCAGGACCATTTGGTAGTGCAAAATACATCCACCAGCCGAACAGATACCAGGTAACGGTAACTAACGGAATGATCATGGTGTTTTTCAGAAGTGTGTGTTTGTGGTTACGCCAGCGTGATGCACCTACTTCATACACACAGAAACCTACGTGAATGAAGAACATGAATACAACGGTAACCCAGTAATAGAACTCAGTGAATATGGTTATAAATGACGATAACTCATTATCCATGTGTTGCCCCCTTGGTAATTAGCAATAGTTTTATTATTGGTTTATCTGAATCGTCTGTGCGGGTGCACAAGCGGACAGAAATTTTATATGGCATCGCAGGCTTGAAGCTTGGTAGCCATACTTTTTTGAAATTTTTATTTCAAAAAAACAGCAGAGTCAGGATGCCTCCTAAAACAAAAACGCTGTTGGGGTGTTAACAAATTTATGTCCGTAAAAGTGAGTTATATACACATAAAGTGATATGTTTCACACCACGCACATTTGTTTACCCAAACTATATTGATCCTCTATATAGGGGCTTGTCAATAGTTTTTATTGGCTTAAACAGGGGTTTTGCGAAATAAAACCTAGGGGTTATACCTACTTACTAGGGTGTAGAATTGCCTACCTATTTTGGACGCATTATGGATATCTCTAATTGGGGGAGGGTCGGAGAGTTCTATTATTGGGCTGGTTAGTCGATATGATTAAATGTACTAATGACTGACCAATTCATCATAAGGACAATGGGTTTATTGTAAAGCTTAATGTTCAGGAAAGTTGGCTGGGGTTTGGGGGGCAGTTTTTTGTATTATTGCTATTAATGGGGGTTTAATGTGAGGAAGTGAAATCTCTATTAAGAGAGCTAGAGAGGCGAATCTATTTTAAGCAAATGTGTGCAGTTATGGTCGCTTTCCTTATTCATGTTAATAAGTGATGTACGCTGCTACAGACAGCTTCTATAGTAAGAGTATTATTTAAGTGAATGGGAAATCCTTAAATGCCTGATAAATTATCTGTTAATAGTGGCTCTAGTGAAGACCTGGATACAGAAGAAACAAAGGAATGGGTCGATGCGCTAGAGGCTGTCATCAAAAATGCTGGCATGGCGCGAGCGCACTATATTCTTAAGCAGTTATCGGATCATGCCACCCGTACCGGTGCACAGCTGCCCTATGCGTTAACCACTCCCTTTAGAAATACTATCCCTGTTCAGGATGAAGATGTCATGCCGGGCGATGTGTTTATGGAGCGCCGCATTCGTTCTATTGTGCGTTGGAACGCTTTGGTGATGGTGATGCGAGCCAACATGAATGACGATGAGTTGGGCGGACACATCTCTACTTTTCAGTCGGTGGCAACGTTATTTGATGTGGGCTTTAATCATTTCTGGCGCGCAACCAATGATGAGCAGTTAGGAGACCTGCTTTATATTCAAGGGCACTCTTCTCCTGGTATTTATGCGCGCTCTTTTTTGGAGGGGCGCCTGGACGAAGAGCAGTTGGATAACTTCCGTCGCGAAGTAGATGGTAATGGCTTGTCCTCATATCCACACCCCTGGCTGATGCCGGACTATTGGCAATTCCCAACGGTTTCCATGGGGCTGGGGCCGATACAGGCAATTTATCAAGCGCATATTATGCGCTATCTCTCGGCGCGTGATTTGGTGGCGCGTGATGATCGTAAGGTGTGGGCCTTTTTAGGTGACGGTGAGATTGACGAGCCGGAATCATTGGGCGCGATTTCACTCGCTGGTCGTGAGCAGTTGGAAAATCTTGTGTTTGTGGTCAACTGTAACCTGCAGCGCCTTGATGGTCCGGTGCGAGGGAACGGTAAGATCATTCAGGAGTTAGAAGGTGTTTTTCGTGGCGCTGGCTGGAATGTTATCAAAGTCGTTTGGGGCGGGCTTTGGGATCCCTTGTTTGCAAGAGATAAAAAGGGGCTGCTTCAAAAGCGCATGGATGAGTGCGTGGACGGTGAATATCAGAACTATAAAGCCAATGGTGGCGCTTACACTCGCGAGCATTTCTTTGGGGCTTACCCAGAGTTAGAAGAAATGGTGGCACATTTGAGCGATGAGCAAATTTATCGGCTCAATCGTGGCGGCCATGATCCGGACAAGGTCTACGCGGCCTATGCTGAAGCCATGCGCACTGAAGGGCAGCCGACCGTGATTTTGGCCCATACCGTAAAAGGCTACGGTACCGGAAACAAAGGCGAGGCGCAGATGGGGACGCACTCGCTGAAAAAGCTGGATAAGGAAACACTTAAGGCTTTCCGCGATAAATATGTGATTCCGCTCAGCGATGAAGAACTGGAGTCGGTGCCCTATTATCGCCCGCCAGCGGATCGACCTGAAATGGAGTACATGCATCAGCGTCGTCAGGCGTTAGGTGGCTACATGCCCTCAAGAGTTAATGACTTTGAGGCGTTAGAAGTGCCAGCGCTGGATAGTTTTGCCAGCCAGCTTGAGGGGACGGGGGATCGAGAGATTTCTACCACCATGGCCTTTGTACGTATGCTGTCCAATCTCACCAAGGATAAACAGATTGGTAAACGAGTTGTGCCGATTGTGCCCGATGAGGCACGCACTTTCGGCATGGAGGGCTTGTTCCGACAATTAGGTATTTATTCCTCGTCGGGGCAGCTCTATGAGCCGGTTGATGCCGGTCAGGTGATGTACTACAAAGAAGATAAACAGGGCCAGATGCTGGAAGAGGGCATTAACGAGGCGGGCGCCATGTCGGCCTGGATTGCGTTAGCAACCGCTTATAGTAATTACCGTTGCCCGATGATTCCTTTCTATATTTATTACTCCATGTTTGGCCATCAGCGTATTGGCGATCTTTGTTGGGCAGCCGGCGACATGCGTGCACGAGGCTTCCTGCTTGGTGCAACCTCTGGACGAACAACGCTTAATGGCGAGGGGTTGCAGCATCAGGATGGGCACAGCCATATTTTGGCGAATACCGTGCCAAATTGTATTAGTTACGATGCCACCTTTGCGTATGAAGTGGCGGTGATTGTTCAGGATGGTATGCGCCGGATGTATCAGGACAAGGAAGCTGTCTATTACTATCTGACCCTGCTTAATGAAAACTACCAGCATCCAGCAATGCCTGCCAATGCAGCCGACGGTATTATTAAAGGCATGTACTTGTATCGTGCAGCGGCGGGCGAGGCTAAGCACAAGGTACAGTTGTTGGGATCAGGATCAATTTTGCGGGAAGTGATTGCAGCGGCAGAGCTGCTCGCCAATGAGTTTGACGTGCAAGCGGATATCTGGGCTGTCACCAGTTATAACGAGCTAGCGCGAGATGGTCAGGCCGTGGAGCGTTGGAATATGCTGCACCCAGATGAGCAACCACGCTCAGCTTATGTGAGTGAATGTTTGCAAAATCAGTCTGGTCCCGTCATTGCCGCCAGTGATTATATGAAAAATTATGCGGATCAAATTCGTTGCTGGGTGCCAGCGACGTACCGAGTGCTGGGTACCGATGGCTTTGGTCGTAGTGATTCTCGCCAAAAGCTGCGCTATTTCTTTGAGGTGGACCGGCACTTTATCGCGTTGGCTGCACTGAAATCCCTACAGGATGAGGGGCTGATTGAATCGGCGCAGGTGACTAACGCTATGCAACGTTTCGGGATTGATCCTGAAAAACCCAACCCTTTGACGACTTAATAAAAAGGAAACGGCCTTGAGCGATACTCTAATTAAGGTGCCCGATATTGGTGGTGCCGAAGATGTTGAAGTGATTGAAGTCAATGTTGCTGTTGGTGACCACATTGACGCCGAGCAAACACTGATTGTTCTGGAGTCCGATAAAGCTTCTATGGAAGTGCCAGCGCCGCAGGCGGGGGTCGTCAAAGCCATTAGTGTTAGCCAGGGTGATAAGGTTGCTGAAGGTAGTGATATTCTGACTTTGGCGGTTGCAGAAAGCGAGGCTGGTGCAAGAGAGGAAGAAAGGGAAAGCCATGACGAAGCCGTAGAGGCCGATAATAGTGATGCCGAAAGCGCCGGTGTTGTGGCGCAGGCGAGCGAGCAAGAGCCTGCGGCTAAAACAGGCTCAACGGAGGTTAAGTCGGTAACCGTGCCTGATTTGGGCGGTGCTGCCGATGTTGAGGTGATTGAAGTAAATGTTGCGGTCGGTGACCCTGTTGAAGAGGACGCCACCTTATTGGTATTAGAATCCGATAAAGCCTCGATGGAATTGCCGTCGCCTTTTGCGGGAGTGGTGAAGTCTCTGGCAGTTAATGTTAACGATAAGGTTAATGTAGGCGACTTAATTGCTGAGCTGGAGGTTGAAAGCCGAGCCGAGGATTCTGGGGCCGCTGTTGAACCGGCTTCTGAAAAAGTAACAATCGAAGAAAACGCTGAAACACCCGTTACGCAGACCTCAGACGAAGAGGGCAAAGGCAACGACCATTTAGCGCTGCCGGCCAGTGGAGCGGGTAGTTCGGTATATGCAGGTCCAGCGGTGCGCTTAATGGCACGAGAACTGGGCGTTGACTTGGCACAGGTGCCTGCCACGGGACCACGTGGCCGAATTGTCAAAGAGGATGTACAGGCATTTGTTAAGAAATCGATGGCTGAATCCCGAACGGGGGCCGAGTCGTCAGTATTACCTGCCGTTCCCGAGATTGATTTTTCTGCCTTTGGCGATGTTGAAGAGCAACCGCTGTCGCGTATTCAAAGGTTAACGGCTAATGCGATGCAGCGAAGCTGGCTAAATGTGCCGCATGTGGCCCACTTTGATGAGGCGGATATTAGTGATTTAGAGGAGTTTCGGGCCCAAAATAAAGACAAAGCCAAAAAACGTAACTTAAAGCTGACGTTTTTACCTTTCCTGCTGAAAGCCTGTGCCGTCGCGCTGCGCGAACATCCTCAATTTAACGCGTCTTTGTCGCC
This sequence comes from Gammaproteobacteria bacterium F7, assembly GCA_001593685.1. Classification (GTDB taxonomy): domain Bacteria; phylum Pseudomonadota; class Gammaproteobacteria; order Pseudomonadales; family IMCC2047; genus IMCC2047. Next base: position 28,326 of record LUKI01000019.1, on the reverse strand, counting down.
ATCGGGTGAACGTCTCATTTACAAAAAGTATTGTCATATTGGAATTGCCATGGATACGCCTGCCGGATTGATGGTGCCGGTGATTCGAGATGTTGACCAAAAGGGTATTTGGGAGCTGGCCGAAGAGATGAGCGCGCTTGGTGAAAAGGGTCAGGAAGGTAAACTCAGCAAGGCTGATATCGAAGGTGGTTGTTTTACTATTTCCAGTCTTGGTGCAATCGGCGGTACGGGTTTTACACCAATTGTGAATACGCCGGAATTAGCGATTCTTGGCGTCTCAAAGACACAGATAAAACCGGTTTATATGAATGACGAGTTTGTGCCGCGCAAAATGCTACCGCTGACGATGTGCTACGACCATCGCGCGGTGAACGGTGTTGATGCAGGAAAGTTCATGACGTGTCTGACAAGGTTGCTAGCGGATATCCGCCGACTAGTGATGTGATGTTTTAGTCTGACACTGATTGCAAATTAAATAGCCACGGACGGGTAATGCTATGAGCGATTATTTACTGACTCGGTTTTCCAGTAAACCTGCGCATATTTTATGGTTGTTGTTTTCGGTTATTTTGCTGCTCGGTGTGGCTTTTTTTTCTATTCATTTAAAAACCAGCAAACAACTTGGTGAGTGGCGAGAGTACTCAACGCTGGAAGTAAAAAAAGCCTCTGAATTAGAAAAGATTATTAGCAATATTGGTTACGGTGGTTTTATTCATGCCTTTAAGAACGCGGTCATTAGAGCCGATGAGCAGCTGTTGATACGCGCTCAGCAGCAGCTTTTGGCGGCCAATGAGGCGATCGAACGCTATTATGCCCTAAGCGGGCAAGATAAAGAGCAGCTAGCTTTTTTACAGGATACGCTTCATGAGTATGGGGAAAAAATACCGGTAGCTCGCGCTATGATCAGGCAGGGACGGTCGGTTGTTGAAATCGATAACGCGGTTGAAGTCGACGATAGTCATGCTGTGCAAGCGCTTTCGTCATTGTTGACGATAAACAGGACGAGTTCTCCTGAAATTATCCAGCGTTCTTTTGTTTTCCAAGCCCAGTTCAGTCAGATTATATGGTGTGTATTTGTTTTGTTGTCTGCGCTTATTTCGCTGAGCTTTTTTTATATCTGGCGAACCAGTTGCTGGGTAAATAACCAATATACACAGCTTAAGTTGGTTGTTGACCTGATTCCCAACGCATTATTAACGGCGAATGATCAAGGCATCATTACTAGTCTTAATCAGGAGGCAAGTAAGCTATTCGGTATAGACAAGTCTCAGTGTGGGGGGCTCTGTGTTGATGATCTGGTGCCTGATCGTTATAAGAAACAGCATCAAAAACACCGTGAGGCTTTCCAAAACTCGGGAAGGACACTGCCCATGTCTGATCGAAGCAAAACCTTCTATGGGCGCAAAACTAATGGCGAGGAGTTTCCGGCGGCGATCTCAATTGCGACTTACAGTATTGAACAAAGTAAAAATAGCATCATTGTTGTAAAAGATTTAACAGAGGAGCATGAGCTTAAAAGCCAGGCTCGAACAGACAGTTTAACTCATGCCAATAACCGTCGTGCCTTTGATGACGCTTTATTAGAGACCATTAACCGCCACAAGCGAGTTGGCAGGGCTTTTTCTTTGGCGCTGATCGATATCGATGATTTTAAGATTATCAATGACACGATGGGGCATGAATATGGTGATGAGGTGTTGGTACGGTTAGCTCAGCGAGTCGCTGAACTTATTAGGAGTACGGACTTTTTTGCCCGCTGGGGCGGCGAAGAGTTTGCCTTGATTATGGAGGCGACAAATGTGGATGGTGCGCTGGAAATTTGCGAGAAAATCCGCGCTGCCGTAGAGCAATTATTTTTGCACGATTCGGTGACTGTGACGATTAGCCTAGGGATTGCTGAGCATCGGGAAGAGATGGGAGCAGAACAGCTAGTGGACTGTGCAGATAAGGCGCTTTATCAGTCAAAGCAGCAAGGCAAAAACCAAACTAGCGTTTATCATCATTAAGTTGCTTCGCTGGCCTTTTTATAGCGAGGGTTTAGAACTTGATGATTGCCATAAGACCTCACCCTGTTCGGTTTGCAGCGAAAGCCAGCGCGACACAATAAAGCACAGGTCGGAAAGTCGGTTTAGATACACTAAACTGTTGTGATTGACTTTATCCTCATGGGTCAGGCTAATTAATCGCCGTTCAGCGCGCCTGGCAATACTTCTGACGACGTGGCAGCGGGCGACCACTTCGTTACCACCGGGGAGGATGAAGTTTTCTAGCGGTGGAAGTTCTGCGTTTAGCTCGCCCGCGTGTTTTTCCAGCTTTTGCCAGTGCGCTGCGCTGATAATATCGTGACCGGGCATTGCCAGTTCACCACCCAGATCAAACAGATCATTTTGGATGCTGCGAAATAAACCAAAAAGCTCTGGTTCGATGTCGATAGCGGCCAAAAACAGGCCAATAAAACTGTTTAGCTCATCGATGCTGCCAATAGCCTCAATGCGTGCGCAGTCTTTGGCAACCCGGTTACCCATTGCCAGGGAGGTTTCGCCTTTGTCGCCACCGCCAGTGACGATGTTTGTCAGTCGATTTGCCATATTTCTTTTCTCTGGTTGATGCGCGCAATACGCGAAAATTATACACGCTGGATCATTGCGTGGATTTTTTATTTATTGCCGCGATTAAATGAGTAGAATGCGGTCATATTCCCAGTTGATGTGAAAGGAGAAAATTGAAATGCCCTCATTTGATGTGGTTTCCGAGGTGAATAAGCACGAAGTGACCAATGCGGTGGATCAAGCTAACCGCGAAATCTCAACACGCTACGATTTTAAAGGTGTCGATGCAACTTTCCAGCAAAATGAGCTGGTAGTGACCATGAGCGCTGATTCCGATAATCAGTTGGATCAAATGCGCGATATGCTGATTGCTAAACTGGTAAAACGCGGTATCGATACCAACTGCCTTGAGGTTGGCAAACTGGAGAAGACGGGTATGAAGGCGAAAAGGGATGTCACCCTGAAGGCCGGTATTGATACGCCGACGGCCAAGAAAATCGTTAAAATGATTAAGGACAAAAAGCTCAAGGTACAAGCGGCGATTCAAGGTGAGCAGGTGCGTGTAACCGGCAAAAAACGTGACGACCTACAGGGTGTGATTGCCTTCTTAAAGGGCGAAGATGTCGGCTTGCCATTACAGTTTAATAACTTCCGCGATTAACTCTTCTCAGTGGTACAACAGCAGTCTGCAGGCCCCAATAAAATAGCAACGCGCCAGCGGTTAAGTTGGCGTGAGTCAATAGCACTGTATGGTAAACCCAAGGTATTGGCACTGCTGTTTTTGGGGTTTTCTGCCGGGCTGCCCTTTCTGCTGGTTTTTTCTACCCTTACTGCCTGGCTGACCGAGGCAGGCATTACTCGTACCACCATTGGCTTTTTTAGCTGGATTGGTATCACTTACTCTATCAAGGTGTTCTGGGCACCGGTGGTTGATAAATTAAAACTGCCGGTTTTGCATCGCTTGCTTGGCCAGCGGCGCAGCTGGATGCTAGTGGGGCAGCTGGGCATTGCTGCTGGTTTAGCCTTGATGGCCATGAATGATCCCGCCAGCGATGTCCGATTGATGGCCGCTTTTGGTCTGCTGGTGGCTTTTTCGTCGGCGACTCAGGATATCAGTATTGATGCCTACCGTATCGAGGCGGCTGAAGATAAGTACCAGGCTGCTATGTCCGCCGCCTATGTGTTTGGTTACCGCTTGGCATTGCTGGTTGCCGGAGCCGGTGCGCTGTATCTGGCCGAGTATCTAGGCTGGAATCTGGCCTATTTAGTCATGGCTGCGCTGATGGCGGTGGGTATGGTGACGGTTTTTCTGGTCAAAGAGCCTGATAACCTGCGGCCCGCTGCTGAGCCTGTAGTGCGCCTTGATCAACAGATGAGTCTGCCGCAGCGCCTGGCTGCGTGGTTTGCCGATGCCGTGATTGGACCCTTTGTGGATTTTTTCAAGCGTAACGGTTGGTATGCGCTGTTAATTCTGCTGTTTATTGCTGTTTACCGCATCAGTGACATTACCATGGGGGTGATGGCGAACCCTTTTTATCTGGATATTGGCTTTAGTAAAACTGAAATTGCTGATATCACTAAAGTGTTTGGTTTCTTTATGACTATTGGCGGCTCAGCGCTGGGTGGCGTGCTGGTAGCGCGTTATGGTATTCGCCCTATTTTGTTAATCGGTGGCTGTATGGTCGCACTGACTAACTTGCTGTTTGCCTGGTTGGCGATGACAGAGCCGACCCTGAGTAAGCTGGCACTGGTGATCAGTGCCGATAACCTGAGTGGCGGTCTGGCGATTGTCGCTTTTATTGCTTATCTGTCGAGCCTGACGAGCAGTGCCTACACGGCTACTCAGTATGCGCTATTTAGCTCGTTGATGACGCTGCCGGGGAAGTTTATTGGTGGCTTTAGCGGGGTGGTGGTGGATACGGCCGGTTATCCTAGCTTTTTCACCTATGCGGCCATTTTAGGTATTCCGGCAATTTTGCTGGTTTGTCTGCTGATTTATCTGGACCGTTCCGGTAGAACGCCAGCGGGGCGAGAAGTGGCCGCTGAAACCTCTTCGGCTTAAATGATGGATATTATCTGATGACGGATGCTGCTGAAAAAAGAGCACGGGAAATACTGTTAGGACAGGATGCGGGTGCGCTATCGACGCACTCTTCAGACTGTCCCGGTTACCCCTTTGGCTCGATTGTGCCAATCGGGTTTGATGACTTTAGCCGCCCTGTTTTATTGATCAGCCGCTTGGCACAGCACACCCGTAATATTTCTGAAAATCCAAAGGTATCGTTATTACTCAGTGATATTGCCCAATTAGCTAATCAGGACGTACAAACCTGCGCGCGGGTCACATTGCTGGGGCAGGCCGAAAAGCTGACTGCGGATGAGGACGCGCAAACGATGGCGCGTTATTGCCGTTTTTACCCTCAGGCCAAGGGTTACTATAAAGAGCTGGATTTTGATTTTTACCGCCTGTCACCTGAAAAGGTACGCTTTATCGCCGGTTTTGGGCAAATTCACTGGGTAGCCTGCGATAAACTCTTTACGGCTAATCCCTTTGCTGGTGATGCGGAGGTTGATATTTGTACTCACATGAATAGTGATCATGCCGATGCGCTGCTGAGTTATTGCTGTCAGTCAGGCATTGATGTACCGCAAGATGTTGCACCAGTAATGGTGGGGGTTGACGCTTTTGGTTTTCATCAGCGCGTTGGCGAGCGGTTGTTTCGGTTTAATTTCCTGGAGGCGGCGGTGACCCCTAATGACGTGCGTCAGGCGTTGATCGGGATGTTGAAATCGCCCTCTGATTGAAAAATATACTTTAGTCCCCAACCTAGACAATATTCCAAGTCCCGATTTTAGGCCTAAAACCATGAAGTTCCTGTTTATTCTATTTGTTGTGATGCCGGTCGCTGAAATTACGTTGTTAATTAAAGTTGGTCAGCAGATTGGCGCGCTCTATACCGCTGGACTGGTGGTTTTTACCGCACTGGTCGGTAGTGTTATGTTAAGGCAACAAGGGTTATCGACACTGTTTCGTGCACAGGAACGAATGAATAGCGGGCAGGTCCCCCTTCAGGAAATGCTGGAAGGGATATTTTTGGCAGTCGGAGGCGCATTGTTGATCACGCCGGGTTTTATTACGGATGTGTTTGGCTTTTTATGCCTGATTCCGGTCACCCGCAAAGCGCTGGTTCGGCTGGCGGGTAAGCATATAAAAGTACAATCTGCAGCCACTATGCATCAAACACATTTTAGTCATATGCACGGCTCGGCTGATTTTCGGCAAGGTCACTCTGACGGACCTATTGAAGGCGAGTTTCAACGTGATGACACGCCTGAAAGCGATCCGACAAAAAAAATATCAAAATCTTAAATTTTTGCTGTTGAAATCCCTTCCCTGACCCCCATTAACGGACTCAAGGTTAAGGCGTCTCTGAATGATGAAAAACTTCTTCTGCAAGACCTGTAGCGTTTAGCTACAAGGCGAACTGTGAAGCTAATGGCTTTAGCCCTTAGTGAGAAGTTCAACGCAGTAGGTGTGCGCTACAGGGCTTGCCCTACGGGTCGCTCAGCGAAGTCCACACACTGCGTTATGGCTTTTCGGCGTATCCAGATATGCCTTCAAAGCCATGCCTTGATTGTGAACTTCGCTAAGCGACATAAGAATCTTGCCATCATTCAGAGACGCCTTAGTTCAATGGGTTGGTTAATTGCTGATTTTTAATCAATTTATCGACCTGTTTTCACATTAACGGTTGCGTGTGCCGTTTTGGCATGCGAAGCCTTATTTCATAGATAAATGTAATTGGGAGTATTTGCGTCATGAATATTCGTCCTTTATACGACCGAGTAATTGTGCGTCGTAAGGAAGAAGAGTCCACAACTGCTGGTGGTATTGTCTTAGCAGGCGCGGCAACAGAAAAACCAAGTGCCGGTGTCATCCTGGCTGTTGGTGAAGGCCGTCTTCTGGATAACGGCGAACTGCGACCTCTGGCTGTTAAAGTCGGTGATCGTGTGATCTTCAACCGTTACGCGGGCAGCGAAAACACGGTTTCTATTAACGGCGAAGAACTGCTAGTTCTGCGTGAAGAAGACCTGTTCGCTGTTTTTGAAGGTTAATAGCGAAATCTCTTCCTGTTTCTTGATTAAAACTTCAGTTATTTAAGGTAAAGAAAATGGCTGCAAAAGACGTATTATTCGGCGATTCAGCTCGCCAGAAAATGGTAAACGGCGTAAACATTCTAGCCGACGCGGTAAAAACGACACTGGGCCCTAAGGGTCGCAATGTTGTGTTGGATAAATCTTTCGGTGCGCCAACAATCACTAAAGATGGTGTTTCTGTTGCTAAGGTTATCGAGCTTCAAGATAAGTTTGAAAACATGGGCGCCCAGCTGGTTAAAGAAGTTGCTTCTAAAACCTCTGATGTGGCCGGTGACGGCACAACAACGGCAACGGTTCTGGCGCAGGCAATTATGTCTGAAGGCCTGAAAGCGGTTGCTGCAGGCATGAACCCAATGGATCTGAAGCGTGGTATCGACAAAGCTACTAACGCGGCAGTTGAGTTTCTGAGCGGCTTCTCTCAGCCATGTGCAGACACTAAGTCTATCGCACAGGTGGGCACTATCTCTGCAAACAGTGATTCATCCATCGGCGAAATCATCGCTGAAGCAATGGACAAAGTTGGCAAAGAAGGCGTAATAACGGTTGAAGAGGGCAATGGCCTGGAAAACGAACTGGATATCGTTGAAGGTATGCAGTTTGACCGTGGCTATCTGTCACCATACTTCATTAACAATCAGGAAACTATGAACGTTGAGCTGGAAGAGCCCTTCGTACTGATGGTTGATAAGAAGATCTCCAACATCCGTGAACTGGTGCCTCTGCTGGAAGGTGTTGCTAAAGCGGGCCGTCCACTGCTGATCATTGCTGAAGATGTTGAAGGTGAGTCGCTGGCGACTCTGGTTGTGAACAACATGCGTGGCATCATGAAAGTTGCAGCGGTTAAAGCACCTGGTTTCGGCGATCGTCGCAAAGCGATGCTGGAAGACGTGGCTATCCTGACTGGCGGTCGTGTGATCTCTGAAGAAGTTGGCCTGTCTCTGGAAGGTGCTACTCTGGAAGACCTGGGTCAAGCTAAGCGTATTAGCGTAACCAAAGAAAACACTATCGTTGTTGGTGGTGCTGGTGAGTCTTCTGCTATCGAATCTCGCGTTGCGTTGATTCGTGCCCAGATTGCTGAATCCAACTCTGATTACGACAAAGAAAAACTGCAAGAGCGTGTTGCTAAACTGGCTGGCGGTGTTGCAGTAATTAAAGTGGGTGCAACCACTGAAATCGAAATGAAAGAGAAGAAAGCACGCGTTGAAGATGCGCTGCACTCCACTCGTGCTGCGGTTGAAGAAGGTGTTGTTGCGGGCGGTGGTGTTGCCCTGATCCGTGTTCTTCAGCACATCGAAAGCCTGACTGGTGACAACGAAGATCAGACTGTGGGTATCCAGCTGGCACGTCGTGCCATGGAAGCGCCACTGCGTCAGATCGTTATGAACGCTGGTGAAGAAGCCTCTGTGGTTGTAGACAAAGTTCGCAACGGTGGTGAAGGCAACTATGGTTACAACGCGGCAACCGGCGAGTACGGTGACATGCTGGAAATGGGTATTCTTGATCCCGCAAAAGTAACCCGTAGCGCGCTGCAAAACGCAGCGTCTGTTGTTGGTCTGATGATCACGACTGAGTGCATGGTGACTGATGCGCCTGTTGATGCGGCGGCACCAGCCCCTGCAATGCCTGATATGGGCGGCATGGGTGGTATGGGCGGCATGATGTAAGCTTGCCTATACAGACCTAGCAAGACTCAAAAAAGCCTGTAGCCCCTGTGGTTGCAGGCTTTTTTTTTGCGCTGGGAAATAGGTCCTGCTTTTATCATTTGCCGCGCTGTCGGTGATATTGAGGTTTCTAGCCTCTTTTGTGCCTGATGCGTGTGGTGTTGATGCTGGCAGGCCGTATTTTTTTTAAACGTTAAAAAGAAATTATGGATTAGGGGCCGGTAGAGGGGGATTAATATGGTTCTTGTCGTTCGAGATGAGTTAGCTGCCGAGCATACGCTCAGGTTGGGTTGTTAATTCAATAATAATAATGGCGTGGTAAGTTCAGTAAATAGCCTTGTGAGTTCGTCATAGGTTATTCGCTGTTTGGGCATCAGCAGAAGGGTTGATGCGGGCATATGCAAGGTGTCTCTTAGTGCGCCGGTGATCGAGCTGACACTGAGAATCTTAATTTTGATGTCTGTGCCGGCTAGTTTTTGAGCCAGGCTTTCCGGTATATCTGTGTCGCAGAGCAGGGTGATTTCAGTGAGCAGGCCAGCTTTAGCGAGGGTGCGAACTATTTCCAGAGCCCGCTCGAACTGTGGTGATGCATCATAAATCAAGGTGAGTTTTAGTAGGTCAGTTTTTTTTTGATAAAACACTTTTGGTTGGGGAATGTCCCGTTTTCGAGCGGGAAAGAAAACATCTACACCCTCTTGGGTGAGTGCTTTTGAAATAAGTTCACCGGGTTCTGCTCGGAATGAATAGGCGATTTTGTGCCGTGCAGAAAGTTCTTCGAGCAGGCGTTGAATTTTGGCCGAAACGCTTTTATTTAATTCACTTAACGTGCCGGAGTGAAAGTTTTGCTCCTGGGCGGTTATACGCTTAATTTCCGTGGTAAATGGTAATTCAGCAATGTTGAGCAGACGGCTATCTTCAACGAATAGCCCTGCGAGTGGGGCGTGCAATTGGCTCGCCATTATTGCTAGTATATTGAGGCTTTCTTCCGTCGTTTCGTGAGCGTCGAGCGCGATAAGAATCCGTTGTTCAGTCTTTATCGTCATGGTCGTCGTTTTCGTCTGAGTGAGCGGAAAACTCTTTAGTGAGTGCGATCCACTCATCAACCTGTGCCATAACCCTGGCATTGATTGAATTGTTCGGGTAGCTGCCATCGGCTTGCTCTTCTCCGGCTGGCATTCCCATTAACAGTGTCAGGGCATCATCGATTGATTGCACGGCGTAGATATGGAACATGCCTTTTTCGACGGCATCTATCACGTCCTGTTTGAGCATTAGGTGCTGGATATTTGCCTGTGGCATCAGTACACCTTGGCGGCCTGTAAGGCCGCGCGCAGAGCAAATCGCAAAATAGCCCTCGATTTTCTGATTTATACCGCCGATGGCCTGGGCCTGACCATGCTGGTTAAGGGAGCCGGTGACGGCAAGGGATTGTTTTACAGGGATATTGGCGATGGCAGAAATAAGCGCGCAAAATTCAGCAATGGACGCGCTATCGCCCTCAACGCCACCGTAGGACTGTTCAAACACCAAGCTGGCGGATATCGGTAATGGTTTGTTTCTGGCGTAACGATTGGCCAATAGGGAGGAGAGAATCATCACGGCTTTTGAATGAATGTTGCCGCCTAGTTTGACGGCGCGTTCGATGTCCAGCACTTTGCCGCTGCCAAGACGTGCCTTGGCCGTAATGCGACTGGGCCGACCAAAGGAGTATTCTCCCAGTTGATAGACGGAAAGCCCGTTAACCTGAGCTACTTTGTCGCCGTCGGTATCTACCAGCTGAATGTCCCTGATGATGCTTTCATGAACCCGTTCTTTGAATTGATCCAGGCGCCGGATGGCGGCATCAATGGCTTTTTGTACATGTGCTCTGGTGATGATATCGGACTCGTCTTGAGTGGCAAAGAAGTCGCTTTCACAGATCAGGTCGGTCAAATTATTCAGGTGCAGCGATAGTTTTTGTGCATCCTCAAGGCGTCGTGAGCCCTCCTCGATAATGCGAGCCACTGCTTCGCGATCAAGGGGGCGGAGTTTTTCCTTTTGCTGGATCGTTGCTATGAGGCGAGCGAATTTGAGACTGTTTTGTGAGGTGCGATCAATATCTTCAGATAGGTCGGCAGGTACTTTAAAGAGTTGGTTAAAATCGGGGTCGTAGGCCTGCAGCAGATGATAGATGAGTCGGTCGCCTAGCAGGATAATTTTGAGATCTAGCGGAACGGGCTGTGGTTCCAGTGATTTGGTGCTGGCCAGGCTGAGGATTTCGGACACTGATTCAATTTTTATCTCCTTGGATTGCAGGGCCCGCTTTAGCGCATCCCATGCATAGGGGCTGGTTAGCAATTTCAAGGCGTCCAGTAAAAGATAGCCACCATTAGCCCGGTGCAGTGCCCCTGCTTTGATGAGGGTAAAGTTAGTGGTTAGGGTGCCATATTGGGCTTCGTGTTCAACTCGGCCCAACAGGTTTGTAAGCGACGGGTTGTTTTCATATATCACGGGAGCTGTGGAGCTCTGGCTGTTATCGATCAACACATTAACTGTGTACATAGGGAAGGCTTTGACCTGGCTTTTGGGATCGGTTGGAGCTGCTGAGTCTTCGTCTATTTTGAAGTAGTTGATGTTTTCGATAATGTCCTGTTCTGCGGCCTTGAGAAAGCTGATGACCTCCGGTAAGTCCCGATAGTGTTGTTCCTGCTCCTGGAACACCTGTTTGACGGTACTCTCGACAATTTCATGGTTCAGTTCTTTTAACTGCTCACGCCCTTCTTTCATCCAAACGGGCATTTTCATCACAATTTTTTTAAGTTCTTCCTTTAGCTCTGCGGTGATTGTTTCAATGTGTTTTTGCTCTTCTTCAGACAGCGCTCTGAATTCATCATGGGTGATGACCTTACCGTCAACCATGGGTGCCAAGGTGTAGCCTGTCGGGGTTTGAATCAGGGAGATGTTTTGTAGTCTGGCTTTTTCTTCCAGCTCACTGAGCGCGCGTTGCTCTTTTTCGCTGTATTCATTATTGATTTGGTTAACCCGAGTTTTGTACTCGGCGCTTTGGAAAACTGCGGGAATGCTAACCAGTAAGTCCTCAATGCATTGCTCCATGCTTTTTTCCAGCTGACGGGCCATGCCAGACGGAAGCGTTAGTACCTTGGGCTGGTGCGGGGCTTCAAAATTGTTGACGTAACACCAGTCGGAAGGGGCGGGATGTTCGCTGGCAATTTGGTGAATAAAGTCTGACACCATATGGTGCTTGCCCATTCCGCTGGGGCCTAATACAAAGATGTTATAGCCTTCGTGGGCGATGCTGACGCCGAAATTAAGTGCTTCAACGGCACGTTCCTGGCCAAAATATTTATCTAAATGGTCAAGTTCGCTGGTATCGGAAAAGGGCAGCTCTGCAGGATCGCAGCGTTTATATAAACTGCTGACCGGCAGAGCGGCCGGATTTATATTGTTATTCATGTAGCTACCCTTAAAGGTGCTTTGGCAAATGTGCGCGGATAGCCGCGGGGGTCTCTTTAACTAAATTGAAGTCTGATTCCTGAGTCACATGTGCTCGCACTGTTTCGCTGAGTTGCTTTCGCAAGTGCCCCAGCATTTGCGGGGAGGCTATCAGGTACAGCCGATTAAACTCATTCCGTCGATGGCATGCTTCGAGCTTTTCGCTGACTTCCTTGGCAAACAGCAGAGCTTCGTGAGCCTTGACATCCTTTTCGTGCCCAACGGTATGTGAACCACGCTGATCGCTGTTGCTGTCCCGGCCGGGACGATCGGAGAGTAAATCGATGGATTTATTTTTGCTTGCGGGGTGAAACAGTTCATGCTGTTCTACTAGATCACCGCGCGGTGAAGACGTGCTTAAAATGCGTGCGTGGGTTGTATTCGCAGTTACAACCCAGATTTTTCCAGTCATCGTTCTGCCCCCTTTCTGGTTTATGTGGGGAAGTTGCTGTGCTTAGACGGCAGCTTGGTTTCTTACGCAATGTTCATTATACCACTACACGACTTTATAGACTGTTTGAGTCGATTCCTGTTCACAAGACTCCTATTAGCCGAAGGAAATGGCGCAAATAAAGATGTTTATGAGCAACAAGTGAATTCTAAAGAATTTAAAATTAAAGCCTTTAAACTACTGACATTTCGAATGTCCGTGAGAGTTCAAAAATCAAAGAGCCGGGTTCCTGAATTATGGTTTTGTGGCTGGAGGCTAATGAGGGGGGTGAACTTGCAGACGTTTTTTTTGCCTTTTTGAGTTGAAAGTTGCATTTTTTTGCATTCGCATTGATTAATACGCTTTTGATGTTTGTAATTATATGCTTAGGGTTTAAAATGCGCCCGTTCTATAAGTTCCACCATAAAGCTGTTGATAAAAATAAGGTGATTTTTGGCTAGTCACTCTGGTTTAATCACAAGAGGATTCAACCAAGGGTTTTTAGTCAATAGATCCCGCCATCGTTGAGAAAATAGAGGATATAACCATGTTGTTAGAATTTTTGTTCCGTTGGGCGCACGTGCTGTTCGGTATTACCTGGATTGGCCTGTTGTACTACTTCAACTTCGTACAAACTGAATACTTCAAAGAAGCGGCCGCTGATGCGAAAGCGGATGCTGTTAAAAAGCTGGCACCGCGCGCATTGTGGTGGTTCCGTTGGGGCGCAATGTTCACCTTCATCAGTGGTGTTGTTCTGCTGGCTATGGTTGGTCCTGCAAGCAACAGCTATCTGCTGGTTGGCGCGCTGGCTGGTACTTTCATGTTCTTGAACGTATGGCTGATCATCTGGCCAAACCAGAAAATCGTTTGTGGCATCAGCCAGGGCGATGCAGCGGCGGCAGCACCTAAAGCTGGTCTGGCTTCACGTACCAACACACTGCTGTCTTTCCCAATGCTGCTGGGCATGCTGGGTTCTAAGCACGGAATGGGTATCGAAGCGCTGACACCTGTGTCTACTGAGGTTTCTCTGGGCTTTATCATCTCTGTTGCTATTGTTATCGCAATTGAGCTGAACGCTATCTTCGGCAAAATGGGCCCAATGGCGAGTGTTCGTGGTGTTATTCACTGCGGTATCGCACTGGCTGCGGCTCTGTTTGCTCTGCTGTACTTCATCTAAGTCAGCAAATTGTTCTGAAAAAGCCCCTCTGGCAGGGGCTTTTTTTATGCCTGCGATAAAGCATCTATTGGCAGGGCAAGCACTGGTATATAATGCCGCCTTTAAAATCCTTCACGTATTGAAACTGTTATGAGCCAGATTGAACAGGAAGTGGCCAGCCGCCGCACCTTCGCTATTATTAGTCACCCGGATGCGGGTAAAACGACCATTACTGAAAAATTGCTATTGCTGGGTCAATTGATTCAAATAGCAGGCTCAGTGAAGGGCAAGGGCTCGAGTCGTCACGCCACTTCCGACTGGATGGGAATGGAGCAGGAACGAGGTATTTCAGTGACCTCGTCGGTTATGCAGTTTCCTTACAAAGACCGTGTCGTTAACCTGTTGGATACGCCGGGCCATGAAGATTTCTCGGAAGATACTTACCGCACGCTAACCGCTGTTGATTCGGCGCTGATGGTGGTGGATGGTGCCAAAGGTGTGGAAGAGCGTACCATTAAATTGATGGATGTTTGCCGCCTGCGTGACACTCCTATTATCAGTTTTGTGAATAAGATGGATAGAGATATCCGCGAACCTATCGAGTTGCTGGATGAAATCGAAGAGGTTCTGAAGATTGAAGCGGCTCCCATCAACTGGCCCATAGGTATGGGAAAAGAATTCAAGGGTGTCTACAACCTCTATACCGATACCATTCATGTTTTTGAACGTGGATCCAATTATGTGATTCCCGAGGATGTACAGATTCAGGGGCTGGAAAGCGATGCTGCCAAAGAATTGCTCGGTGTTTATTACGAGGATTTTTGTGAAGAAATTGAGTTAGTACGAGGCGCCAGCCATGAGTTTGATCTGGGCGCATTTCTGACAGGTAAGTTGACCCCGGTTTTCTTTGGTACCGCATTAGCTAACTTTGGTGTTCGGGAAATGCTCGATGGCTTTGTGGAGTGGGCACCAAAACCGCAGCCACGTCAGGCTGAAACGCGAGAAGTGGCCGCCAGTGAAGAGAAGTTGTCGGGCTTTGTATTTAAGATTCAGGCCAATATGGACCCCAAGCATAGGGATCGTATCGCCTTTATGCGTATTTGCTCTGGGGCTTATAAAAAAGGCATGAAAATGAAACACACCCGTTTGGGCAAGGATGTGAAAATTGCCGATGCGGTGAGCTTCAAGGCCGGCGAGCGAGTCATGGTGGATGAGGCCTTCTCTGGCGATATTATTGGTCTGCACAACCACGGTACCATACAGATTGGCGATACCTTTACTGAGGGTGAGCCGCTTAAATTTACGGGTATACCTCATTTTGCGCCGGAGTTGTTCCGCCGTGTTCGACTTAGGGATCCGCTGAAAATGAAAGCCCTGCAAAAGGGTCTGACTCAGCTCTCCGAAGAGGGCTCCACGCAGGTGTTTATGCCGCAGCGTAGCAACGACATTATTGTGGGCGCGGTTGGTACCCTGCAGTTTGATGTGGTGGCCTATCGTCTTCAGGATGAGTATAAGGTTGAGTGTAGTTACGAGGCAGTGAATGTTTACACGGCGCGCTGGATTGAGTGTGACGACGCTAAAATGCTTGAAGAGTTCAAGAAGAAGGCCTACGAAAATTTATCAATTGATGGTGGTGGGTATTTAACCTACCTGGCACCAACCCGAGCTAACTTAATGCTGATGGAAGAGCGTTGGCCGGACGTGCATTTTAATACGACGCGTGAGCACTAGGTTTATACGCCTTAGTAGAAGTCGTCATTGTTTTCGTCAACATAGGGGTTAACGGGGGCACCAGTGATACTGTTTTCTTCATTAGCCCAGGCGCCCAAATCAATGAGCTTGCAGCGCTCGCCGCAAAATGGCCGATGAGGGTTGTCGTTGCTCCAGGCCGTAGATTTTTTGCAGGTGGGGCAGGCGACAATCGCGGTTGTTTGTTGGTCTGTCATGCGGTTTTTGGGTCTCTTAGACAAGTTTAAGGTACTGTTGGTGTAACGCTAATACGTTGGCTTGAAGCGCCTGCGGTGTTGTGTCGTTTAAAATAATATCATCGGCCCGGGCGCAACGCTCTTTGCGGCTCATCTGCGCGGCCATAATCGCCTTAATTTGCTCACGCTTACTGGCATCGCGTTTACTGGCGCGCTCCAGCTGAAGTTCTTCGGGAATATCGATAACAAGAATTCGGTCAACCAACTGATATTGATCTGTTTCTAATAGCAGGGGGGAGGACAGGATCGCATAAGGTGATTGTGCGGCTTTAAGCTGTTCTTGAAGCTGTTGTCGAATCAGCGGATGTAGTAATGCCTCCAGCCATTTACGCTCGTCTTCGTTATTAAAAACCTGCTTGCGCAATGCCTGGCGATTGAGGCTGCCATCAGCCATGATTGCCTGATCGCCAAAATGTGCCTGGATCGAGAGTAGCGCTTGGCTGCCGGGTAGGACGACTTGCCGTGCTGCAACATCCGCGTCAGCTACTTCAATACCTAAGTTGGAAAAAAGATCGGAAACAGTCGTTTTACCGCTGCCAATACCGCCTGTTAGGCCAATGATTTTCTTCATGGCGCTATGATACGGTACTCGCAGCTTGAGGCAATAGCGGTATTTCGATTGGCTTTAAAGGCCTGCGTAATCCAGGTAAAGGCGGGTGATCTGTTCGCCCCAAATAGCAGCAATAAAACCGGCTGCAGCCAGATAGGGGCCAAAGGGAATAGGAACGCTTTTGCCTCTGTTTTTTAGTACCAGCAGGAAAATACCAACAATGGCTCCCACCAGAGAAGATAATAAAATAATCATTGGCAATAGCTGCCAGCCGAACCAGGCACCTAGTACCGCTAATAGTTTGAAGTCACCATAGCCCATGCCCTCCTTGCCAGTCACCAGCTTGAACAGCCAGTACACGGACCACAGACTGAGGTAACCAAATACGGCTCCCCACAGGGCTTCTGGCAACGAACAAAACAATCCAAAGCTGTTGGCAATCAGGCCTATCCATAGAAGTGGTAGCGTGATGCTGTCTGGCAATAACTGATGGTCAAAATCGATCATTGTCAGTGTTATCAGCGCCCAGGTGAGCAGTAGCATTAAGCCGCCCTGCCAGTTAATACCAAAGTGCCAGATGACCAGGCAGGATAATAAGCCGGTAACGAACTCAACGATGGGGTAACGCTTTGAAATAGCCGTTTTACAGTTGCTGCATTTGCCGCCCAGCGCCAAGTAGCTAATGACAGGAATATTCTGCCAAGCCTTGATAGGGGTGTCACACTTTGGGCAGTGAGAGTTAGGGGTTACAAGATTAAAAGAGGACTGCTCGCTGTCAGCATCATCAGTTTCCAGCAGTGTTTTGCACTGCGACGTCCACTCGCGCTCCATCATGACGGGAAGGCGGTAGATAACGACATTTAGGAAGCTGCCGACGAGCAGACCTAAAATGCCAGCAATAGCGGTTGCTGCTGGCAGGTTTTCGGCCAGATATTGAAGTAATTGCATGGGAATAATGTCTTTCGGTTAGTTCTCTATACGACCGAACCCATTTTGAAAATAGGCAGGTACATCGCAATGATCAGGCCGCCAATAAGGACGCCCAATACTGCCATGATCATTGGCTCCATCAGCGCTGTCAGGTTATCAACGGCGTTATCCACTTCTTCTTCATAGAATTCAGCCGCTTTATCCAGCATTTCATCCAATGCACCAGACTCTTCACCAATGGCTGTCATCTGGATCAGCATGTTGGGAAAGACATTGGTGTTACGCATAGAAAAATTAAGTTGTTGACCCGTTGATACGTCTTCCCGTACCCGTTCGACAGCGGAAGAGTAGACTACGTTGCCGGTCGCGCCAGCCGTGGAGGTGAGCGCTTCTACCAGTGGTACACCGGCTGCAAAGGTGGTTGAAAGGGTACGAGCAAAACGCGCATAGATAGATTTAATTAGAATCTCACCCGTGACCGGGATTTTTAACACGAACCGGTCAACGGCATCGGCCACTTTTTTGGAACGTAATTTCGCTTCTCTAAACACAAAAATAAATGCGATGATTGCTGCAACAACGATATACCACCAGGCCTGAAGTACTTCCGATATACCAATCACCATCTGAGTAAAAGCTGGAAGCTCTGCGCCAAAACCTTCAAAAATTTCTGCAAAGGTTGGAACCACTTTTACCAGCAAAATGCCGGTCACAATAATCGCGACCACGATTACCGCAATGGGGTAGGTCATGGCTTTCTTGATTTTCTTTTTCAGCGTTTCATTTTTTTCTTTATAGGTCGCCAGCCTATCGAGCATGGTTTCCAGGGCACCCGACTGTTCGCCAGACTCCACCAAGTTACACATCAGCTCGTCAAAGTGGCGGGGGTGTTTGCGTAGCGCGCTAGCGAAATTGTTGCCCGAAGCAACATCTGTTTTGATGGTTGAGACTAGTTCTTTTAACGTCAGGTTATCAATGCCGTCAGAAACAATATCAAAGGATTGAACCAAAGGTACACCGGCTTTCATCATCGTCGCCATTTGACGAGTGAAGAGCGTAATGTCGGCAGGTGTGATTTTTTTCTTTTTCTTACTGCTAAATAAAGACGCCTGTTTTTTGCGAACTTTGGTGGGGTTTATACCCTGTTTACGCAGCTGGGCCTTGACCAACGCCTGGTTTGCACCACTAATTTCGCCATCAACCTTTTGACCGCGTTTGTCAGTACCCTGCCAGGTGAATGTTGCGCTTTTTGCTGCTTCACTTGCCATGTTTAATCCTTCGTTACTCGGTTTACTTCTTCTAAACTCGTAATGCCTTCGGCTGCTTTCATTAGCGCTGACTTGCGCAGGTTTCTAAAACCCTCTTGTTCAGCTTTTTTGGCAATTTCAAGCGAATTACCCTCTTCCATAATAATGCGGCCAATTTCCGGTGTTACTTTAACGACTTCATAGATACCTACTCGTCCCTTATAGCCATTAAAGCACTGCGGGCAGCCATCGCCCGGGGCCATAATTTTTGCACCCTTTAATAACTCATCGGTAAAACCCTCGGCTATTAACGTCTCTTTGGGAATGTCCGCAGGCTGCTTACAATGTTCGCATAATCGACGTGCCAAACGTTGGGCAATAATCAAACTCACCGATGTGGCAATGTTAAAGGCCGGAACGCCCATATTACGTAAACGCGTTAATGTTTCCGGGGCACTATTAGTATGTAGTGTAGAAAGTACCAGGTGTCCAGTTTGGGCGGCTTTAATTGCAATTTCGGCGGTTTCCAGGTCACGAATCTCACCCACCATCACAATATCGGGATCCTGACGCAGGAATGAGCGCAGCGCTTCAGAAAAATCCAGGCCGACCTTGTGGTTTACATGGACCTGATTGATACCCTCCAGGTTAATTTCCACAGGATCTTCGGCCGTTGAAATATTACGCTCTGGCGTGTTGAGAATATTCAGGCCGGTATAAAGCGATACGGTCTTACCAGAACCGGTTGGGCCGGTTACCAGTATCATGCCCTGAGGCTGGTGAAGCGCATCCATATACAGCTGTTTTTGATCATCGTCATAGCCCAGTGCGTCAATGCCCATTTTAGCGCTGCTGGGATCAAGGATACGCAATACGATTTTTTCACCCCAAAGCGTGGGGAGGGTGTTAACCCGGAAATCAATGGCGCGTTGCTTGGACAGCTTCATCTTAATGCGGCCATCCTGGGGCATGCGGCGCTCGGAAATATCCATACGCGACATCACCTTTAAGCGCGCAGAAAGCCTGGGTGCCAGGTTTTGAGGTGGCGTTGACACCTCGTGTAAAACGCCATCGGTACGATACCGAATACGGTAGCTTTTTTCATAGGGTTCAAAGTGGATGTCGGATGCGCCGGTTTTAATCGCATCGAGTAATATTTTGTTAACGAAGCGCACGATGGGAGCTTCGTCACCCTTAGCCTCTTCCTTATCATCCTTTTCTTCGCTGGTATCTTCGAGATCAAGGTTTTCCAGGTCGGTATCGTCGAGATCACCTAATGAGTCATCGGTATCATCCAAAAATTTTTCGATGACTTCGGCCAGTTTGGCTTCTTCTACAAGGATGGCGTCGGTGGTGATGCCGGTATTGAATTTAAACTCATCCAGCGCTTGCAAGTTGGTCGGATCGGAGACGGCAACATTAAGGCGATTGCCACGTTTAAACAGTGGCAGTGCGTGATGGTTGCGAATTAGTTTTGCGTCAACTAAATCCCTTGGGAATAGCTCAGGATCAAACACCGATAGATCCAGTAATGGTGTGCCGAACTCATCCGATGCTGCGATGGCTATGGACTGGCTGCTGGTTAGGCCACTTTGCACGAGGTGTGTAACAAAGGGTATCCGGTTTTGTTTTGAGTACTGGTATGCCTCGATAGCCTGGTTTTCACTGAGTATTTCGTCACTCACTAAACGTTTAGCCAAACCGCTGAGGTGAGTTGATGCTGTGTCTTGAGGCGCCATATTTGTAACTTAATTGATATGTTGGTCGAGTGATATATGGAAGCATAGCAGTTTTTTATAAAAAACCTATTGGCTATTTAACTCCATATAAAGTTGCTTGTTTGAACGATCCTGAAAGTAATTGGCCAATGCTGACAAAAAGTGTCACTAAGTTTGGTTGAAGTCTTGGGACGCTTGTTGCAATACATACTTTATTGAGTGGTCAGTATGGTAAAAATATTTTTAAATCAGCGGGTTATGATTTTTTTATTGTGATTTCTTGCGTTTGGCACAGGCGTTGCTATACCTGTTGTGAAGCAAATTATTATGAATTTGTTATTTGAAACCAAGGAGCATCAAAATGATGAAGAACATAAAAACGTCCCAACAGGGTTTTACACTGATCGAATTAATGATCGTGGTAGCAATTATCGGTATTCTGGCTGCGGTAGCGTTGCCAGCTTATCAGGATTACACTGTACGTGGCCGGGTATCTGAAGGTTTGGTTGCAGTAAGTGCAGCTAAAATTAATGTTGCTGATGTATTGGCATCGGGAAATCCGGGGGCGCGTTTGTCCGGTTATGATGATGGTTATACCTCACCAACCGCATCGGCGAATGTTGCGGGTGTGGCAATTACTCCTGCGACCGGTGTTATTACTGTAACTATGACAGCTGCTGCAGGTAATGGAACACTGATTTTTACACCTAACGCACCTGCAGGAACTATATTACCAGTGGGCACGGCTGCATTTACGCCGCCTACAGATTCAATCGTATGGCGTTGTAGAGCCGTAGGTGCTGCGGCTGGTGGCTTTGCTGGCTCAGCTGCAGGGACTTTACCTGCACGTTTTGCTCCAGCTGAGTGTAAATAAGACTAGGAAAAAAATCGGGACAGACCCCGTTTAGAAGAGCCTCGGTATTTCCGGGGCTTTTTTGTTTCTGGAAAAATGGGGGGAAAAATGGGGACAGACCCCGTTTAGAAGAGCCCCGGTATTTACGGAGTTTTTTGTTTCTGGAATAAAGTGGGGAGAGACCGTGTTTTACGTTTTAGATCGATAGTCTAATGGTTTGGTCTTTGCTATCGTCGGCATTGAAAGGATAACAAGGAGGTTGTCAATTCGCGGGTTGTTCGGTGATCGGCTTGATTCGAGATTGGTAGATGAGATTCGGCAGGCAAGCAAAGGCAACTAGGAAAAAAATCGGGACAGACCCCGTTTAGAAGAGCCTCGGTATTTCCGGGGCTTTTTTGTTTCTGGAATAAAGTGGGGAGAGACCCTGTTTTACGTTTTAGATCGATAGTCTAACGGTTTGGTCTTTGCTATCGTCGGCATTGAAAAGATAACAAGGAGGTTGTCAATTCGCGGGTTGTTCGGTGATCGGCTTGATTCGAGATTGGTAGATGAGATTCGGCAGGCAAGCAAAGGCAACTATGCCTTGGGGAGTGAAAGGTTTAAAAAAGAAGTAGAGGCTGCCTTGGGACGGCGGGCTTCACCGGGGTTGCCAGGCAGACCACGTCAAAGAGGATAGCGTTGTGAAATCGGGCGCTGAAACCCAGAAATCGGGTCTGTCCCCATTTGCGCTGCTTCGCTAACCACACAAAGTAAGGCAGCCTTTATTCGTGTTGACTGATGGATGGTGTTAGACGGCTGAATGACTGTTTTTAATGAGGTCTAGTGCAGACGTATTACTTTCGTAACATGCAACTAATACGTTGACCAAAACAGGGCCAGTTAATGGGCTTGACGGCTAGGTCAGTAGCGCCGGCTTCATAGGCGCGTTTTATGGAGTCAGTATCATCCACGCCAGTGGACATGATGATAGGAACGAATTGCCCTTTTGGATGACGACGAATCTCCGCGCAGGCCTGCAGGCCATCCTTTACCGGCATTTCGATATCGAGAACGATAATATCAGGTGTTTCCTTCTCAAAACTTTGTAGGGCTTTTTCACCATTTTCAGCCTCATTGACGCGTATGCCATGGCTTTCCAGTACGCTACGCATGACGATGCGCACGGTGGTGTCGTCATCAACAATTAGCGCTAGCGGCGCTTTACATTCAGTTTGGCTGCACATTATCGTTTTCTAGCTCCTGCTCAAGCTGCACAACGGCTTTTCGGTAACCGGTTTCTATGGCGCACATGAGGGGTGTGATGCCTGCTGTTGCACCTTCTCTACCGATGGCTTCGAGCTCTTTGCAATTATCAGCTAACTCCAGAGCGCCGACGTTGAAGCTGCTTGATTTCAGGGCGTGAGCGGCCTGATAAAGCGCGGTGGTGTCATGGGCCGTTTCTGCATCAGCGAGGCGTTTTAACAGGGGCGGTGCTTCGTTGAGGTATGTGCGGATTATCTTTTCCACCATATCAGGTTGGCCTGGCTGTTGAAGTTCGCGCAGGGCATCGAGTGTGGCGAAATCGATCACTCCATTTTTGTTGCGTTTGGGCTGTTGTTTAATCTCGGTATCAGTTGAGCTGTTTGTGACCGTCGTATTTTGCGGCTGCTCTGGAGCTGTTTTGAGCACTGGTTCAGGGTCTTTTTCGTCGTTTTCATGAGTTTTGCTTTCTGTTGCTTGCGCTTGCAGGGCATTAGCCAGTACGGCTTGCAGCTCGGCATGGGTGTAGGGTTTGGTTAAATAATCATCCATGCCGGAGGCAAGGCATTTTTCGCGTTCACCTTCAATGGCGTTGGCCGTCAGTGCGATAATTGGAATGCGGCGGTTAGGCCGGCCCTGAGTAGTGTTGGCAAAGGCTTCACGTTTGCGAATAGCCGCGGCGGCTGAATAACCGTCCAACACTGGCATCTGACAGTCCATCAGTATCAGGTCAAACTGATTGGATGCAAAGGCCTCTACCGCCAGCTGCCCATTTTCAACGACGGTTGTTTCACAGCCAAGCCAGGATAGCATGGTGAGCGCGACCTCCTGATTAACGACGGTGTCCTCGGCCAGTAGTATTTTTGCATTCAGCTGTGGTGCTGGGCTTTCCACGTCCACCAGATTGTTGAAAGTGTCAGGGGAAAGCTCGCTGATTTCTTTGCTGGCACAGTTGATGATGGCATTGTAGAGCTCGGACTGGTGTAGCGGGCGGTTGAGCAGTTGTACAACATTAGCTGCCTGCAGGGCTGGTGCGTTGGGTGTGGCGGAGCGGGGTACCATGAGAACAAACGGTGGTACGTTCAGGTTTTCGTCCTGGCGCATTTTAATAATGACCTCAAGGGTATCATCATGCCCTTGAATATCCTGCTGTAAAAACGCGAAATCAAAAGCGTTGTCGTTTGATCTTAAAGTGTCATCGAGCTCATTCAGGGCGCTGATGTGATGGTAGTTAATCTTCCAGAATTTGAGGTTGTCGATAAGCGCATCGCAAACTATTTGATTGTCGCCGATAACTAACACCTTCAAATTCCGCATCAGGTCAACATGAGATGGGGGTGTTTGGTTTTCTTCTGGCTGCGTGTTTAGCTTGAGGTCGAACCAAAAACGAGTGCCCTGATGGCGCTCGCTCTCGACGTTGATGTTGCTGCCCATCAGTTCGATGAGCTGTTGGCTGATGGTAAGGCCTAATCCTGTGCCGCCGTATTGACGGGTAGTGGAGGTGTCGGCTTGGCTGAAGGCGTTGAAAATATGCGATAGTTTGCTTTTTTCAATACCGGTGCCCGTGTCTTCAACGGCAAAGTGAAGGGTGGCGGTATTCTGTTTTGAATCATGATCAGCGCTGATGATTAGCTTCACGTGGCCTTCATGGGTGAACTTGATCGCATTACTGAGCAGGTTGGTGAGCACCTGTCTTAGTCGTACTCCATCCACGACAATATCCAGCGCAATGTGAGGGGGGAATTCGTAAATGAGCGAGAGACCCTTTTCGTCGGCCAGGCCGGCAAACATGTTGATGATGTCTTCAATGAAACGACGCAGGTTGATGTGGGTTGGGGCTAACTCAAGTTTTCCTGCTTCGATTTTTGAAAAATCGAGAATGTCGTTAATGACGTCCAGTAAGCCGGTGCCGGATTCGGTAATTACGTCAACAATGCGTTGCTGCTCCATGGTTAAATCGGTTTTTGATAGCAGGTCCGACATACCCAGCACGCCGTTCAATGGTGTACGGATTTCGTGACTCATGGTTGCCAGAAAATCGCTTTTAGCTCGGTTGGCTGTTTCCGCTGTGTCCTTGGCAATTAAAGCCTCATTGGTGGCGCGGCTAAGCTGTTCATTGCTTTGCGTAAGCTGTTGGGTGCGTTCTTCAACTTTGCGGGCGAGCAGCTCCTGGTTTGTTTCCAGTTTGGTTTTGTAGGCGCTGATGCTGGTTAGCATGTAGTCAAGGCTGCTGGCGACTTCTTTGATTTCGTAGGTGCTGTCTTTAGGTAACTTTTGACTGAAATCACCTTCAGAAATGCCGTGAGCAACTTTAACCAGTGCTTGCAGAGGTGAAGTGATACGGCGCGTCATGAATATGGCCGTAAAGGCAAAAATCAGTACAAACAATAATGCGGCGCCTGCGACATGGGTGCTGAATTTAACGAGTTTTTCTTTGAGCAGTGTCTTATCCAGGCCGAGACGGACATAGCCCATAATGTAGCGGCTTTGTGAGTCGTCGCTATCAACCAGTGTACGGATGAAGGTTTGTTGGCTGATGTTTTCATAAATGGGGTTGATGGCCGAAAAAACGGGCACCAGCACATCCAGGTATTCTGTCTGGGTCGTGCTGTCGGTAAAACTGCTGGTGTAGTCGTCGGTGTTGTTGAGTTGTGGACTGATGTCAGGCAGCTCAGCTGGAGCCAGGGTGCGATCAAATAGTAGTTTCCCCTGAGTGTTATAAACTTGAGCGTAGGTTGCATGATTGTTTTTGAATAGGTTGCGAACCGATTGCTTTAAGGCGCTTTGATCCTGGTAGTAAATGGCCTTTTCAAGGCTGTGATCGTGTGGGGTTGCGGTATTAATCGCTGTGTCGATGAAGTGCTGCGTTTCATGCTCATAGGTTGTGTGGAGTGTATAGGCCGACACAATAGCCGCTGCGAGGGTGGCTAGTATAATAACGGTGCGGTTAAACTTCGTCGTGATGGTGGCGTTTCTGATAGCAGGCATGGCGGATGAAAGGTTAGTGGCCGTCAGGCGCGATGCGGCAGTGCTTCGGGCCAATGTTTGTTAAGCGTTTGAATTAAGGATAGTTCTTTTTGCTCAATGCGCTAGGGAGGCGCTTGTTGATTCGATTCAGGCTTTGTCTCCTTCTACCACTAAAATACCCGTGCAGGGAGAGTCGCTTATTCCGAACTCTCCAAAATGTCAGGTTTGTCTGGCATCAATAAAAAAGGGTTGATACGTGCGTTGTTGAGGCTGACTGACCAATGCAGGTGGGGGCCGGTTACTCGACCGGTTTTGCCAACCTGTCCGATAATGTCTTTAGTGTCAACGATGTCACCTTTAGTGACGTTAATTTCGCTAAGGTGACAATACATGGAAATCAGCCCCTGTCCGTGATCAAGAAGGATGGTTTTTCCGTTGAAAAAATAGTCGCCCGTTGCTGCAACGATGGCTTTAGCGGGTGCTTGAATGGGGGAGCCTTCAGCGGCCGCAATGTCCAGGCCGCTATGTGGATTGCGGGGTTGGTCATTAAAAAAGCGCTTGAGTCCAAAGGGGCTGCTGTAGGGGCCTTGGACAGGCTTGAGTAGTGTGAGCGATGGCGTGAGTTGATCGTTCCAGTGTTTAAAGGCTGCCACCATGACTTTCTTTTCGCGGCCAATCCGTTCCAGATCCATTGGTGCCGGGTTGACCTGACGCTTGTTGGTGAGCGTGATGCGTTGTTCTTTGTAGGTTTTTGGTTTGACGTTAAAGGCGATTTTTTGGCCATTACCAAGCTGGATATGGTGAGTTCCAGGCGTAGCTTTCAGGGCGATGCCGGTAATGGCGTGCCAGCCAGTTTGCTCGCTACCAGTGACCAGCACGCGGTTGCCGCGGTAAAAAACCGCCGGCGGTTGTGTGCTGCTGGGAAGGTCAACGACGGCTATGCCGCCAGGAACCGGGCTATGTTTGGGTAGGTTTACGGTTGCGAAGGTGTTGAAGCTGATCAGTAGTGCCAGCAGTAACAGGCCTAGCAGCTGTAGTATTTGAAACCGTTTATTGGTCATTGTTGGTTACCTCAATCGCTTCAACGGCACAATGAATTTGCCCTCTCCCCAGTTGTGCGCTGACTTTATCGCCAATTTGTAGCTGTTCGCTGTTACGGACGATCTGTTGTTGTTCATCTTTAATGATGGCGTAGCCGCGTCCCAGTGTTTGTAATGGGCTGAGTGTGTGCAGTGCAAGACTATTGCCTTTTAGTCGTTGTCTGAGGGCGGATAGCTGTTGTTGCATAGCACGTTGCAGGCGTTGGGACAGTTGTTGGTTGGTCATGTTCAGTCGTGCGACCTGGTGTTTTGGCTGGCAGGCCTCCAGTGTAGCGCTATGGGTAGCAAGTTGAGCGCGGTGCAGTTTTAGCTGGCTGGTTATGGCGATTTTTAATCGAGCTTCCATATCGTCCAGTCGTTGTGCCTGCTCCTGTAACTGCTGGCCGGGGTGACGTAATCGTTTGGAGATATGGTCAAGTTGTCGTCTGGCCTCTATCAAGCGGCGCTGCAAGTTTTCGTTGAGTGCCTGTTTGGCTTTAAGCAGCAGGGATAGCCACTGTCGCTGATCAGGGCTGAGTAATTCGGCGGCGGCAGAGGGGGTAGGGGCACGCACATCAGCAACAAAGTCGGCAATGGTAAAATCAATTTCGTGGCCAACAGCAGAGATGGTCGGGATGTTGCTGGCATAAATAGCGCGGGCAACGGTTTCTTCATTGAAGGGCCATAAGTCCTCCAGAGAACCTCCGCCTCGACCAACGATTAAGGCGTCGATAGGGTTGTCTGTCGACAGGGTGCGGTTGGCTAACTCGATTCCTGTAACAATTTCAGCAGCCGCTTCTTTGCCCTGCACCAGTGCTGGGATTACGGTTACAGGAATGCTGGGGAAGCGACGCTGCAATACCGTTAAAATATCACGTATTGCTGCGCCGCTGGGTGAGGTGACAATGCCAATATGAGTTGGCAGAACTGGTAGCGGTCGTTTATGGGCTTCATCAAATAGGCCCTCGCGGCTGAGCTTGAGTTTCAGCTCCTCGAACTGGCGTTGCAAGCGACCTTCGCCCGCATCTATCATGTTTTCAGCAATCAGCTGATAATCACCGCGCCCCTCATAAATACTGGCCTTGGCACGAATAATGGCGTGCAGACCGTTCTTGACGTTGATGCGCAGGCTGCGATTGCGGTTGGCAAACATCGCGCAGCGTACCTGGGCGTTGTCGTCTTTGAGAGTGAAGTACCAATGACCGGAGCCTGCTTTCATTAAGTTGGAGATTTCACCTTCTACCCAAACCTGCCGAAATTCACTCTCCAGTAAGGAGCGTGCGCGACGGTTGAGGTCGGTAACGGTTAGAATTTCACGTTGGCTGCTGAGATTGCTGGGCATGAAGGGCTTCTGAGTGGTTGTAAAATTTGCAGGGGATCATGGAGTATAACAGCCGTTTATGCTTTGGAAACCCCTGCAAGACGCTGAAAATCTGTCTTTTTAAGTGGCGGTTTGTTGCGCAGACAAATTACCGAAATCCCTTTAATTATATGGCCCTGATCCCTATAATAGCGGGTCAATTTTTAACTGGAAAGGTTGTCCCCGCCATGTTGCGTATCGCTGAAGATGCACTGACCTTCGATGACGTTTTGCTCGTCCCTGCCTATTCGGAAGTCCTGCCCAAAGATGTCTCTCTAAAAAGCAAACTGACTCGCGAAATCGAGCTGAATATTCCGCTGGTTTCTGCTGCGATGGACACAGTAACTGAAGGTAATCTGGCTATTGCCATGGCGCAGGAAGGTGGATTAGGCATTATCCATAAAAACTTTTCCATTGAGCGACAGGCTCGTGAAGTGCGCGCGGTTAAGAAGTACGAAACAGGTGTGGTCAAGGACCCTGTGACTGTTAAGCCAGCAGCGACTGTTCGTGATTTGATTGATTTGACTCGGGAGCATGGGTTTTCCGGTTTTCCAGTGGTGGATGGTAGCTCCCTCGTAGGTATTGTCACTTCACGCGATTTTCGTTTTGAAAATGATCTGGAACGGCCCGTTTCTGAAGTCATGACACCAAAAGACAAGTTGGTTACTGTAAAAGAAGGTGCGACCCCGGAAGCGGTTAAACAACTGTTGCATGAGCACCGCATTGAGAAAGTACTGGTGGTTAATGACAGTTTTGAGCTGTCTGGGTTGATGAGCGTTCAGGATATTTTTAAGGCCAAAGCTTTCCCTAATGCTTGTAAAGATGAGGCCGGCGCACTGCGCGTTGGTGCGGCGGTGGGCACTGGTCCAGAAACGCCGGATCGTGTTAAAGCGCTGGTTGAAGCTGGTGTTGATGTCATTGTTGTTGATACGGCACATGGCCACTCCAAGGG